>NZ_BQXN01000022.1:0-39488 GCF_045862745.1 Furfurilactobacillus entadae
TGTACTGATTTGCCGGATTAGCTCAGTTGGTAGAGCATCGGTATCGTAAACCGAGGGTCAGGTGTTCGAGTCACCTATCCGGCATCAAAGGTAAAGCGTTGTTTCACGGATTGATCACCGTGGAGCAGCGTTTTTTTGTGAGTCAAGGTAATGGTTCATTAATGAAATCAATTGTATAAACGAAATTTTTTTAAATAAAAATGATCAGGTAAATAAACGGGCTTAGCAGGGGCTTAGGTGATTTGTTGCGAAGAATGGTAACGTGGCCCAAAACGTTTCCTTGAATGGCAGAGCAGGCGTGTGGCGGCTTCTTATGGTTGCCCTAGTTGGTCGTTGTAGAAATGGCGATAAGATTAAAAAAAACACGAGAAAATGGCGAATAAATTAAAAGAAGGTTTGACTATCGCCATTTAAAACAGCTATACTTGTTTTATCGTTTTTTTAACGGTTGTCATAACCATGCGTTTGACATTATTGAGAATGCCCGAAAGACGTAATCATAACGATTACCATTGGGGATCAATTAGGAGGATTCTTTTGGAAAATAAGAAATATGATACAGCGTTCTTTGGTCAGCCACGAGGGCTGGCAACGCTGTTCTTCACCGAAATGTGGGAACGTTTCAGTTACTACGGGATGCGTGCCATTCTGTTGTTCTACATGTACTTTGCAATTGATAAGGGTGGTCTGGGCTTTAGCCAGGCAACCGCAACATCCATTATGGCGATTTACGGATCACTGGTTTACTTATCCAGTGTTCTTGGTGGGTTCTTGAGTGACCGTGTCTTTGGACCACGGCGGACCGTCTTTATGGGTGGGATCCTGATCATGTTTGGGCACATTGCCTTAGCAATCCCTGCTGGTGCCTCTGCACTGTTTGCTTCCATTGGCTTGATCGTTATTGGAACCGGGTTGTTGAAGCCCAACGTTTCCGAAATGGTTGGGGCCTTATATAGCCCAGAAGACCGCCGGCGTGACGCTGGGTTTAACATCTTCGTCTTTGGGATCAACATGGGGAGCTTGTTTGCCCCTTATATCGTTGGGACATTAGGGGAAGAAGTTAACTTCCACCTCGGGTTCTCATTGGCCGCTGTTGGGATGTTCTTTGGTCTTCTCCAGTACTGGATCGATGGTCGCAAGTACTTAAGCAAGGATGGATTATACCCATCTGACCCAATCGAAAGTGACGAAGTTCGGCCACTGGTGATTCGTTGGGGCTTAGGTATCGTTGCTGTTGTGCTGGTTGTTATCTTGATGGCCTTAATGGGTGCCTTAACGCTTAAGAACATCATCTTAATGATCAGTATCATTGCCATCGCAACACCAGTTGTTTACTTTATCTTGATGTTATCCAGTAAAAAGGTGACGACAAACGAACGTCATCACGTGATTGCGTACATTCCGTTATTTATCGCTGCCATGTTATTCTGGGCAATTGAAGAACAAGGTTCCGTTGTGTTGGCCTTGTTTGCACAACAACGGACCGTTTTGACCATTGGTTCATGGACGATGCCAGCGGCTTACTTCCAATCACTGAACCCAATGTTCATCATGCTGTACACACCAATTTTCGCCATTCTCTGGACGCGCCTTGGTAAACGTCAGCCAAGTACGACTGCGAAGTTTGCTTACGGATTGATTATTGCGGGTGTTTCCTACCTGTTCATGGCAATTCCTGGGTGGTTATTCGGAACTGCCGGACGGGTTTCCATGCTTTGGTTGATCGGAAGCTGGGCCATCATTGAAGTGGCTGAACTGCTGATTTCACCAATCGGGTTGTCTGTGACAACGCGGTTAGCGCCAAAAGCGTTCCGTTCACAAATGATGAGTATGTGGTTCTTAGCCGACGCTGCTGGACAAGCGGTGAACGCACAAATCGTTCAATTCTACACGGCAAAGACAGAAGTTGCTTACTTCGTCGCTATTGGAGCCGTTAGTGTGATCTTAGGAATCATCTTATTCATCTTCAGAAAACCAATCTTTGGCTTAATGAAGGACGTTGAAATTGCGGCTGACTAAGGTCGTTCTTTCACTCAATTGAACATTACTGTATGATGAGGTGTAACCGACAAAACGTTGGTTACACCTTTTTATTTTGGGAGGCGTACAAATGGTACGGGTTGCAATCACGAGTGACAATCACTTTGATGTTAATCAATTAGACAGCGACGAATTGCTAAAACACCAGGCGGTCGTCCTTTCAGATCGCCACATTGATTATTACGTCATTGCCGGTGATACGTTTAATGACTTTACCCAAACGGTTCGTTATGTTGATCGCCTTCAGCACGAATTGGGGAGTCAAACGGAGGTCGTCTTTTTAGCGGGCAATCACGACATGGGGCACGGGGTGACGTACGCTGAACTGGAAACACGGATCAATGCGCATTACCTGCATAATCAATTTATTGACCTTCCCAACACGAACTGGCGTCTGATTGGGAATAACGGGTGGTACGATTATACGTTTGCTGAACAGCTCTTCAATGAACGTGCCCAAGAGGACTTTGCGCAGTGGAAACGGGCGTTTTGGTACGATGGAATCATTGAACAACCGATGACAGATCCTGAACGGGAAGACATTGTTTTAACGCAGACGGCCAACCAGTTATTAGCCGCTAATGAGGCGCACCGGCAGATTTTGTACGTCACTCATTTTGTGCCCCGGGCCGAGTACATCCGGGTGACGACGGACAACCGGTTTTGGAACATGGCAAACGCCTTACTGGGCAGTCGGCGATTGGGCGAGGTGCTCACAAAGGGGCAGGTAAACTACGCACAGTTTGGTCATTTACACATCAAACCGGCACCACGTGAACTGGGCGGGGTGATGTATTTTGACCAAGCGGTTGGGTACCATACACACCGGGCAAACGAATGGGGCCACCAGGATTTTATGAGTGAGTGGCTTACCCGGTTACGGATTCTTGATCTTGAATAATTGTTAGAAACACTTGAATTTAACAGCGGTCTTCGTTAAAATAAGAAAGTTGTTAAATTATGGCGGAATAGCGAAGTGGCTAAACGCAGCGGTCTGTAAAACCGCCCCGAAAGGTTCGTTGGTTCGAATCCAACTTCCGCCATTTATTTTTGGGATATAGCCAAGTGGTAAGGCAACGGACTTTGACTCCGTCATGCGCTGGTTCGAATCCAGCTATCCCAGTCTTTTAACGATCACCGTCAATTACGGTGGTCGTTTTTTTGTGCGCTGATCACTAAACTAACGGGGCTTATGCGTCACGGTAATGCAGTTGTTGAAGTCCATGGACGGTCCTCATGAAACTCTGTGGTGCAAGCGTGTTCGCAGGTAGCCACAAATCAACCGTCGTCTGATCGCCACCGGAAAGAGATTCAATGTGAGCGTTGACGACGTTTAATAACTGGCGGGGGTTCCCAAGGTTTAGTTGCGTAATTGAATTGATGTTGACACTTTCCATGATGGCATACTGGGCGTTTGTTCGGCCGGTGAGGACCGCAACCTTAATGATGCGGTGGCGAAAAACGATGACGGCCACCCAATGAACGAACGGATTATACTTTTTTCGTTGAAAGATGATCAACTGACAATCTTCATTTGCCCATAGTGGGTCGGTTAGTAACGGTGTTAAACATGAAATTGTGGTTGAAAGGGACTCGTTGGTATATGAAATGGATTGATACCATTGTCTTGTCATAATTGCCTCGATGATGTAGCAAAGTTAGCGGTTCCCAATGCGTCCGCTAGTGTGTGTGCCACTAGCACCGCCTGGGGGTCAATAACAGGTAAATGCGGCGCGGGTTCGCGTAAATTAGCCAGCGCTAATTCGGAGCACCCTAAAATAACAGCGTCAGCACCCAGCCGAAGCATGTCGGTAATCAGTTTATGAAAAAGCGTTCGATCAACAAAGTGCCGTGCTCTGATGTCCTGAACAAGCAACGTTGTCGTTTCTTCGATAATTTCAGCCGATGGGTGAACGGGCTGGTAGCCGGCAGTAAGGAGCTCCTGGTCATAAATGCTTTGTAAGACAACGTCCTGGGGTCCGAGGAGCCCAATGCGCTGAGCGCCAGGAGTTAGCTGATTGATTGCGGCGATACTATCCCGTGGCATGTTAAGAATGGGAATCGTGGTTTGCCGTTGTAAGTCATCCAGCCAAAAGTAGGCGAAGTGGCTTGGAATCACCAGAAAGTCGGGTGCTAGTGCCAACAGCTGATGGAAGCTTTCGTTCAATCGGAGATAGTGTGCTGTTTGGATGGGTGACTGAGCTACCGGGACCGCATCGTTTAAAAGCACGTAATTAAGTGCATCATGAGTGCTAAGACGTCGCAATCGTGCTAAATAAGTGTCTGTGGCGGCTGTCTCCATACCGCCAAGAACACCAAAGAAATGCTTCAAGGTCGTTTCACTCCTTTGCAAATGATAACGCGGTCAGTATTTGATCACCGCCAAAATAATGACCTGGTTATAGGTGACATGGGCAATCATTGTGTACTGACCAAGATTAAATTTAATTGCCTGCGCTGGTGCTTCGATCTGCTCAATGGTGTGACCATGAGCAAGTGGATTGAACCCAGCGTTTTTTTTGAGCCATGAAATAAGAATGACAGCCTCCTTTTTTGGGAGCGCCATAAGTTGATCGACTGCGGTTACCGTGTACCCCAAGTTGTATTCCATAAGGCTAGTGTCCTTTGTTTAACTGACTTGCTAGCGTCTCAGTCTTCATCAACTGCGGATTTTTCCGATATTGGGCATAGGCCGTTTCGTAAATTGCCGTATCCAGTTTATTTTGAACGTTTGCGAGTGCAGCAGTCCGGAGAAGATCTGGCAGTGGCTGGTTAGTTGTTGAAGCGAAGTGGTTCAATAAATCAAATTCTTGGGTGCTGAGATGAACCGGAATGGTTGGCATGATCTGGTTACCGTCCTTTGAGAGATTTGAGTGACTGATGAGCAAAAAAAGCGTCGATATTGATGCTAAGAAGACGTCAGTCAAGAAAGAATCTTGTGAAAATAACGACATGAATTAAATTGTTGACGCTATGATGCGTATGGAATGAGATGCTTTTTCTTTGAATCTAAAATAAAACGAATGGAAATAGATGCTTGTTCTTTTATATAAAAAGTGTAACATTGTTCGTGGAAAATGAATACGCTTACAGCGAAATTGTTAAATCAGTTGAAGTAAGCTGCCATTTCAGTTTCCGATGTTGCACTTTTTTTGAAAACTGGCCAGTTTTCGTTAATTAAAGTTAATTCGAAAATAAAACGAAAAAAATCACAAGGAAGTGTTCTCATGCAGATTGCCGTTATTAAAGAGCAAAAAGAAGGGGAAGGGCGTGTCGCCGCAACTCCTGAAAATGTTCGCAAAATGGTGGAAGCAGGCAATGAAGTACTTGTTGAAAAAAATGCCGGCGTTGGTGCTGGTTTTGCTAATGATGAATATGCCGAGGCTGGTGGCAAGATTGTCAGTCATGAAGAGGGTTGGAAGGCAGAATTAATCATCAAGGTTAAGGAACCAGATGCCGAGGAATATAAATATTTCTCCAAAGGAAAAATCGTCTGGGGCTTTCAACACCTGGCTTCATCTAAGCCAACCGTTGAAGCAATGATGAAAGCTGGAACCACCGCAATTGGTGCCGAGACCATCGTGAAAGATGGCAAGCTCGAATTGTTAGCACCCGTTAGTCAAATCGCTGGGCGGCGGTCAATTATCATGGGCGCTTATTATCTTGAAGCCCAACATCAGGGTGAAGGCATCTTACTTCCAGGGATTAATTTCCCAGGGATTCATGCTGGGAACGTGGTCATCTTTGGTGGTGGGAACGCTGCTGAAGGAGCTGCTGACATGGCGCTCGGCATGGGCTGTTCAGTGGTCATCATTGAATTAAACGATGACAAGATTGCTGAAATTAAAAACCATTATGAAGGCAAGAACCTTCGCGTTGTGAAATCAAACGAAGAGAACTTGGCTAAGGAAATCAAGGATGCGGACATCTTCGTTTCGACAATTTTGATTCCGGGTTCTAAGCCACCGAAGCTTGTGAAAGAAGCTATGGTTAAGTCCATGAAGAAGGGCAGCGTGATCGTTGACGTGGCCATTGATCAGGGTGGAACCGTTGAAACGATCGACCATCCAACGACGATTGATGATCCTGTCTTCGTTAAAGACGGTGTTGTGCACTACGCTGTGCCAAATCAACCGGGTGCTGTCCCACGTACCTCAACGATGGCATTGGCTGCTGGTAACTTACCGTACCTGTTGGAAATTGCCGAAAAGGGCATTGTTGATGCCATCAAGACCAATGACGCATTGGCTTCAGGTGTCAATCTGTATGAAGGCAAGGTCACAAATGAAGGCCTCGCCAAATCGTTAGATGAACCATACACAAAACTTGATGTTTAAGGATGTTCGCTAGTTGGACAGAGGAGGGGCCAGCCCTTTCTTTTACACAGACTTGTGAATAAATTACCGTACACTAAACTTTCAACTTCTAGGAGTGAATAAAATGGCTGCAAATGAATTAGTTGCAAAGACTTTTGACTTAGTAAATATCCAAGATATTGAAGAAGCAAAATCGATTGTAAGTAAAAATGCACGGCGGACACCTTTAGTAAAATCAATGTTTTTAAGCCGCAATGTGGTTGGCGGAGACGTTTATCTTAAGTTGGAAAACATGCAGTTGACCGGTTCATTTAAGTTCCGCGGTGCCAATAATAAAATGAATCATTTAACTGCTGAAGAAAAGAAACGTGGTGTGATTACCGCTTCAGCAGGGAACCATGCCCAAGGGGTCGCATTGAGTGGAAAGTTGCTGGGAGTCGACACGACGGTTGTTATGCCAGATGAAGCACCACAAATGAAGCGTGATGCAACCGCTGGATACGGGGCCTCCGTTGATATGCACGGGGCAACGTTTGATGACGCACATGCGTGGATGCATGAACGTGCAGAAAAGGAAGGCAAGACGATCGTTGATCCGTTTAACGATAAGTACGTGGTTGCCGGGCAAGGAACCCTTGGGTTGGAAATTCTTGATGACCTTTGGGATGTCGACACCGTTGTCGTTCCTGTCGGTGGTGGCGGACTGATTGCTGGGGTTGCCACTGCATTGAAGTCATTTAACCCATCCATTCACATTGTCGGTGTTCAATCCGAAAATGTTCACGGGATGGAAGCTTCCGTTGAGGCCGGCCACATCGTGTCACATCACACGGATTTCACACTTGCTGATGGAACTGATGTTGCAACGCCAGGGGACGTTACCTTCCCAATCGTTCAGAACCTTGTGGATGAAATTGTCCTGGTTAGCGAAGAAGAAATCGCAACGGCAATGAAGGATCTGCTTCAACGGACAAAGGTTGTTGCGGAAGGTGCTGGGGCACTGCCAACTGCTGCATTGGAAGCACACAAAATTGACGATAAGTGGTTAAAGGATAAGAAGGTTGTCGCGCTTGTTTCCGGGGGAAACGTTGACCTGGCCCGTGTGTCAAACATCATTGATCACTTTTTCTCACCAGTTGCTGCTGATGGGGGAATTGGCTAGCACCAGTTGTTCATTAAGTGACCTAACCCACTGATGCAGAGCATCGAGGATGTTGCACCTTTTGATGCAACATCCTTTTTCTTTAAACGTAAAAAAGGATGATTTTGTATGGATAAGGAAGACCAGCAGTTATCACGGTCTTTGAAAAGTCGGCATATTCAGATGATTGCGATTGGGGGTGCCATTGGAACCGGACTGTTTCTTGGGTCTGGAACCGCCATTCGTGAAGCAGGGCCATCGATCATCTTGGCGTATTTTATTGCAGGAAGTTTTTGCTTCTTTTTGATGAGATCAATCGGTGAACTGCTGCTATCAGACACAAATTTGCACTCGTTTATTGATTTCATTAAACGCTATCTGGGAAATCGCTTTGAGTTTGTGACCGGATGGACCTATTGGTTTTGCTGGATCACCATCGCAATGGCCGATTTAACGGCCTCGGGAATCTACATGAGGTTTTGGTTCCCGCATTTCCCACAGTGGGCAACACCACTGATCATCATCCTGCTTTTGATGATGGTTAACCTTGCAGACGTTGGTTTATTTGGTGAAATGGAATCCTGGTTTGCCATGATTAAAGTGGTGGCCATTTTGGCAATGATTGCCGGTGGTTTGTACTTAGTGATGATTGGCTATAAAACGCCAACGTCAACGGCAAGCTTTAAAAATTTAGTGGCACACGGCGGCTTTTTCCCAACCGGAGTAACGGGATTTTTAAACGCCTTCCAGATGGTTATTTTTGCTTTTGTCGGCATCGAAATGGTGGGCCTGACCGCTGGTGAAACGGAAGATCCAGAGAAAAATTTACCTAAAGCCATTAACAACCTGCCAATTCGGATTGGTCTGTTTTACATCGGCTCAATGGTTATCACGATGGCGATTTATCCGTGGAATAAACTGATGGCCAATCAAAGCCCGTTTGTTCAGGTCTTCTCTGA
The DNA here is from genome assembly GCF_045862745.1 of Furfurilactobacillus entadae. NCBI lineage: Bacteria > Bacillati > Bacillota > Bacilli > Lactobacillales > Lactobacillaceae > Furfurilactobacillus > Furfurilactobacillus entadae. The sequence goes on from NZ_BQXN01000022.1 coordinate 8,457, forward strand.
TATTGGCATTCAGTCGGCAGCAGCAATCATTAATTTTGTTGTCCTGACGGCAGCAATGTCTGCTTGCAATAGCGCCATTTTTAGTACGAGTCGCACGCTAAGATCATTGGCTGTTGGCGGCAACGCCCCGCGTTTTTTTGCAAAACTGAATAAACGTCATGTACCAAATAACGCGTTGCAATTCTCGTCGCTCGTGCTCTTTGTGGTCGTTATTTTAAACTATCTCATTCCAAAAGGCGTCTTTAACCTGGTGTCGGGTGTTGCCACCATGAATTTTATCTTCGTTTGGTCTGTCCTCATCATTGCACACCTTGCGTATCGTAAACGGTTGTTAGAAAAGCATGAACAACCAGCGTCATTTACAATGCCGTTTTTCCCGTACTCGAATTATCTAACGTTGACGTTCTTTTTCGGCGTTTTAATCGTTCTATTGTTTGAAAAAAACACGCGTGTTTCGATTATGATTTCAGCTGCGTGGTTCGTCATAATGTTCGCCGTGTTTGAGTTCTATCAGAAACATAAACAGCTTAATTAGAGGTGAAGAACATGGAAAATAAAGGGGATTCCAACACCAATACTGGCTTAAAGAAGACGATTGGCTTTTTCCCGGCATTATCGACCGTTATGGGGACTGTCATTGGAACGGGGGTTTTCTTCAAGGCCGCCGCAGTGACTGAATCAACCGGCACTGCCAGTCTAGCGATGCTAGCGTGGTTCTTGGGTGGTGTCATCACCATCTGTGCCGGGCTGACGGGGGCCGAATTGGCCGCCGCATTTCCAGAAACTGGTGGCCTGACCCGGTACATTGAACACACGTATGGTGGGTTCTGGGGGTTTCTAGCGGGCTGGGCGCAAGCCATTATTTACTTTCCGGCGAATGTGGCCGCAATTGCAATTGCGTTTGGGACACAATTCGCTAATCTGTTTGGACTTAAGCAAAGTTGGATCGTCCCGGTTGCGATGATTACAGCATTGTCACTGGTTTTGATCAACTGGATCAGTGCCAAAGCGGGCGGCTGGGTGACCTCTGTCACGTTGGTTGTTAAATTAATTCCGTTAGTCTTGATCGTTGTTTTAGGCTTCTTTCATTCCGGTGGGGTCAACTTTTCACTCTTTCCAGTGGTTGCCGGTCCGCACCGCGCCTTTTGGACGGCGCTGGGGAATGCCTTGTTAGCGACCATGTTTGCTTACGATGGGTGGATCCACGTTGGGAATATTGCTGGTGAAATGAAGAATCCGAAAAAGGATCTTCCCCGCGCAATCGCCCTTGGAATTGGGTGCATTATGCTTGTCTATTTACTGGTCAACGCGGTGTTCTTATCCGTTGAACCAGTGAGTCATGTGGCCGGAAACCTTAACGTGGCTTCTGATGTTGCCAAGGTTTTGTTTGGTGGCATGGGTGGCAAGTTTGTCACCATCGGAATTTTGATTTCGGTTTATGGTGGGCTCAACGGCTACACCATGACCGGGATGCGGATTCCGTATGTAATGGGTGTTGAACACAAGCTGCCATTTGGCGATGTTTCTTCTAAACTGAACAAGGCGGGCATTCCGTGGGCCGCAGGATTAATTCAGTATGTGATTGCCTTTGTGATGATGCTTTCCGGTCAATTTGACGCAATTACCAATATGTTGATCTTTGTGATTTGGGTCTTCTATTGCATGGCGTTTGTGGCTGTCATCGTTCTTCGACGAAAACAACCGGAGTTAAACCGGCCGTACAAGGTTCCGTTGTACCCGTGGATCCCGATCATTGCGTTAATTGGTGGTTTGTTCATTTTAATTAACACGTTGTTCACACAGTTTGTGACAACAGCAATTGGGATTGTCGTGACGGCACTGGGCATTCCGTTCTACTATTATTTGAAGAACAAGTGGCATTACGATAGCGACAGTCACAAAGAAAAGTAATTATTTGTGTTGAAAGACTACTATATATTAGTAGTCTTTTTTGGTTTTTAAAGCGGCACCGTGCTATAATTAGCATACGAACACACGTTTGATGGAGGGGTAAACAAATGGCAGAAGAGACATCCTTATTTGAACAAGCTGATGAAGTTAATCAACCGTTAGCAAGCCGGATGCGCCCGCAAACGTTGGCCGAGTTTGCGGGGCAGCAGCATTTAATCGGGCCTGGTAAAGTGCTTCGCCAGCTGATTGATAGTGATGTGTTGTCGTCACTCATCTTTTGGGGTCCACCCGGGGTGGGAAAGACAACATTAGCAAGAATCATTGCTAACCAGACGCAAGCGCGCTTCATTAACTTCAGTGCGGTGACCAGTGGCATCAAAGAGATCCGGCAGGTCATGACGGACGCCGAGGAAAACCAGCAACTTGGTGAACGAACAATCGTTTTTGTGGATGAAATTCACCGGTTTAATAAGGCCCAGCAGGACGCTTTTTTACCGTTTGTGGAAAAGGGGAGCATTACGCTGATTGGGGCCACGACGGAGAACCCCTCGTTTGAAATTAATTCGGCCTTGCTGTCACGAACGAAGGTGTTTGTGCTTCGCCAGCTGACACACGATGACTTAGAGCGGTTACTTCAGCAAGCGCTGACTGATCCGCGTGGCTTTGGTAAGCAAACGATTCAGATCGACCCGGCCACCGTGGCAGCCATTGCAGATTTTGCCAACGGGGATGCACGAGTGGCGCTCAACACCCTGGAAATGGCCGTGCTGAATGGTCAGCAGATCAATGGGGTGACGGCAGTTGATCAAGCGGATGTGGCCCAGCTCGTTTCCCGGAAATCGCTCATGTACGATAAAAAGGGGGATGAGCATTACAACATCATTTCGGCTTTGCATAAATCCATGCGCAATTCGGATGTGGATGCGGCGTTGTACTGGCTGTCCCGGATGCTTGAAGGTGGCGAAGATCCGTTATACGTTGCCCGCCGGTTGATTCGGTTTGCTAGTGAGGACGTCGGTTTGGCAGATTCACGGGCGTTAGAAATCACCGTTGCTGCCTATCAAGCCGCCCATTTGATCGGCATGCCGGAGTGTACCGTTAACCTGGCACAGGCGGTCACGTATTTGGCGTTAGCACCAAAATCAAACGCCATTTACACCGCGTATGCGGCAGCGAAGACGGACGCACTGGATTCCTTGGCAGAACCGGTGCCATTGCAAATTCGCAATGCCCCCACCAAGTTGATGGCAGATCTTCACTACGGGGAGGATTATCAATATGCCCATGACGCGGCGGACAAACTGACGACGCTCCAAACCATGCCAGATAATTTGGTTGGTCACACGTATTACGAACCAACGACGCAGGGATCGGAGCGGCGAATTGGGGAGCGTTTGGCCCAGATCAAGGCATGGCATGCAGCTCATGATCCGCACCAGTAAGTGTTAAAAATAATGAAGAAGCCCGTTCTGATTGGTGACCTGATTGGTCGTTTGCTGCGGTAATGGTTTAGCAAACGAACCATGGCGTCACGCTTGGAACGGGTTGTTTTTTTAGAAAGTAAGTGCAGGCGGTTGCATTAGTGGTCTATATCGGTTACATTCTAATCAGATAAGTCTTTAAACCGGATACATAATTTAGTGGTCGACCTGTTTAACGGCGAAACGGTAATTGAACGGAAAATGAAGGGATGATCAGACATGCGATTAGGTTTTATTGGTGTTGGCGGAATGGCACAAGCAATTATTAACGGGTTGTTAGACGCGGATGCACTTGCACCTGCTGACATTATTGTTCATAGTGCCCATCCAGCCCATTATCAACAGTTTGCAGAGACGACGGGGGTTCAAACGGCGGCAACAAATGCCGAAGTGGCCAAGAATAGTGATTTCGTTGTGCTTGCGGTTACCCCGATTATGGCCGCAGATGTGCTTAAGGAAATCCGTGAACAGTTAAATTCTGGCCAAAAGGTCCTCATTTCCATCGTGGCTGGCTTGAGTCTTCAAAAGATGGAGGAGTTAGCTGGTTTTGATCTGCCCATTTTGCGGACGTTACCAAACGTCAATGTCGCCATCGGTGCGGGAATGACAGCGGTGGCTGCTAATGAAAACTTGACGGGTGCAAAGTTAGCGGATGCAAAGGGGCTCTTCGATGCTGTGGGTAGTACGGCTGCATTAGCAGAACGTGACTTTAGTACCTTTTCAGCGTTAGCAGGTAGCTCACCGGCCTTCATCTATTTCTTCATTGACGCCTTGTCACGAGCTGGTGTTAAACATGGGTTAACAAAGGCTGAAGCAACGCGGATCGCGGCCGCTGTTACGGAGGGTTCCGCAAAGATGGTCCTTCAATCCTCCGAAAACCCGTTTGGGCTCATTGACCAGGTGTCTTCACCGGGTGGCTCAACGGTGGCAGGATTACTTGCAATGGAAGAAGCCGGGTTAATGACGGCGGTGGTTAAGGGAATCGACGCCACCATCAAACGGGATCAAGAATAACGTCGTTGTCAAAATGGTCTATACCAGCTATACTGGAAGCGTAACCAAATGAGCTTTTTCAATTGAGGAGGAAGATTCAATGAGTACGGTTTTAAAGCATGCGATCATTTATACAGGTGAGGAAAAAATTAACGACGGCTACATCCGCTTTAGCGATAAGGTTGAGGCGGTTGGCGCGATGAGTGACTACGTTGCCGAACCTGATGACGAAGTTGAATTTGTTTCTGGTAAGATGATCGTTCCTGGATTCATCGACGTTCACTGTCATGGGGGCTACAGCTTCGATGCAATGGATGGGGATGCCGACCAAATTGATGAAATGACAAACGACATGATCCATGAAGGGGTAACAACGTTATTCCCAACGACCATGACGCAATCAACAGAACAATTGGACGGTGCGATGAAAGGGATTGCGGCCGCTGCGGAAAAGAATCCCGTCATCAAAGGGGTTCATTTGGAAGGGCCCTTTATCTCAGCAACGTTTAAGGGTGCCCAACCGGAACAATACATCACTGATCCAAACGTTGACCTGTTGGATAATTGGAACAAGTTATCCGGTAACCGGGTTCGGTTGATCACGTATGCGCCAGAAGATCCTGGTTCACGTGACTTTGAAAAGTACTGCTTGAGTCACAACATTGTGCCATCCGTGGGTCACAGTAACGCAACGCGTGAACAATTGTTGGCTTCCAAAGCAACACACGTGACGCACTTGTACAATGCGCAACGTGAATTCAAGCACCGTGAACCAGGGGTTACGGGACACGCCATGCTTGAAAATAACATGTACTGTGAGCTGATCTGTGATGGGTTCCACATTGTCCCTGACATGATCAAGTTGGCTTATGACCAAAAGGGGCCTGAACGCATTGATCTTGTGACAGATTCCATGCGGGCTAAAGGGATGCCAGAGGGAGTTAGCGAACTTGGCGGCCAAAAGGTGATCGTTAAGGACAAGCAGGCACGGTTGGAATCCGGTAACTTGGCTGGCTCTGTTTTGCGGTATGATGACGCCTTTAGAAACATCCAGTACTTTACTGGGTGTGGAATTGAAGAAGCCGTTCAAATGTCGTCTGTTAACCAAGCGGAAGAATTTGGTCTCACCACAAAAGGGGTTTTGGCAGCCGGTAAGGACGCTGATTTTAACCTGATGGACCGGACGCAAAACCTTGAACGGACTTACAGTTACGGACGGCGGTTTGACGATTAATTACGGACTTAAATAAATTCATTAAAGTTAAGGGATGAACAACATGGCCTCACCCATTTACATTCAAATTCATAATCAGTTGCGAAAGGCTGTTGAAGACGGTCAGTGGCAGGTTGGGGATAAGATCCCCTCTGAGCGTGAACTCGCCATTCAGTTTGGCGTGAGCCGGATGACGTTACGTCAAGCGGTGCAAACACTGGTGGAAGAAGGCTTGCTTGAACGCCGTGTTGGTGCCGGGACGTACGTTGCGAATCGAAAGGTTCAGGAACGGATGTCTGGGGTGACGAGTTTTACTGAACTCATGGAACAGGCAGGGAAAGTACCGTCATCACGCACGGTTTCCTACCACATCACAACGCCATCACTTTCGGAAAGTGAAAAGTTGCAGCTGGCGCCAGATGAACAGGTCCTCCGAATGGAACGGATTCGTTATGGTAATGATGAACCGATTTGTTTTGAAGTGGCAACGGTTCCTGAACGGCTGATTCAGAAATTTTCGAAAGAAGACGTTACCAACTCGCTGTATCATGTCCTGGAGGACGAGGCTGGTTTAACGGTCGGTCATGCCCAGCAAACAGTTTCTGCGATGACAGCCAGTGAACGGGTTGCAGAATATTTGAATGTAAAACGGAATGATCCGTTGTTACGATTGCGGCAGGTGTCATTTTTAGACGATGGAACACCGTTTGAATATGTTCGGACACAGTATGTCGGAAATCGCTTTGAGTTCTACCTGGAACGTTAATATGAATGGCGAACGGCTGGACATGTGTCCGGTCGTTTTTTTTACGTTTGGTTTAAAACAAATGACGTGAAAGCACGTCGCTTTGGGTCGGTTATGGTAAAATGATGAATAACTTACAAGGGACAAGAGAAGGGACTTAGATTAGGATGGTAATGCGGTATCCAGATGATAGTTTGACGCTTCACACGGACGCTTACGAAGTTAACATGGTCCAAACGTATTTTGAAGATGGGGTGGCTGATCGTCACGCTGTCTTTGAACTGTACTTTCGTGATTTACCGTTTCACAATGGTTATGCGGTGTTTGCCGGACTAGAACGAATTGTAAACTACATTAACCAGTTACGGTTTACGGACACTGATTTGGCCTATTTGAAGTCAACAAACCAGTACCCCGAAGATTTTCTAAACTACCTGCGGGACTTCCAGTTTACGGGAACCATTCGGGCGGCTAAAGAAGGGGACCTGGTTTTCAATAATGAACCGCTCGTTCAGGTCGAAGGCACGCTGGCTGATTGCCAGATTGTTGAGACGGCGCTCCTAAACATCGTGAACTACCAGACGTTAATTGCGACCAAGGCGGCGCGGATTCGGTCCGTGGCGGGTAACGATGGCATCTTGGAATTTGGAACACGGCGGGCGCAGGAAATGGATGCCGCACTGTGGGGTACCCGGGCTGCGTACATCGGTGGGTTTGACGCCACGAGTAACATGCGTGCGGGAAAGATTTTCGGAATTCCTGTGAGCGGAACACACGCCCATAGCTTGGTGCAAACGTACCGGGATGATTACACAGCGTTCATGGCATACGCGAAATCACACCAGGACTGTGTGTTCTTGGTCGACACGTATGACACGTTGCGTTCTGGTGTCCCAAATGCCATTCGGGTCGCCCGTGAACTTGGCGACAAGATCAACTTTTTGGGTGTGCGAATCGATTCTGGTGACATGGCGTACATTTCAAAACGGGTACGTGAACAGCTGGATGAGGCGGGCTTCCCGAACGCAAAAATCTACGCGTCTAATGATCTGGATGAAAAGACGATCACAAACCTGAAGATGCAGGGCGCCAAAATCGACGTGTGGGGCGTGGGCACTAAGCTCATCACCGCGTTTGATCAGCCAGCCCTCGGCGCCGTTTACAAGCTGGTCTCAGTTGAAAATGAACGGGGCACGATGGTTGATACGATCAAACTATCCAGTAACGCAGAAAAGGTTTCGACACCCGGGAAAAAGCAGGTGTGGCGGATTACCAAGAAGGCGGATGGTAAGTCCGAGGGTGACTACATGGCGCTCACGGATGAACGCCCGGATCAAACGAAACGGCTACACATGTTCCATCCAAGCTACACATACATTAATAAAGACGTGACGGATTTTGATGCACGGCCGGTGCTGGTAGATATTTTCCGTGATGGTCAGCAAGTATACGAAGTGCCGACATTACAGGAAACCAGAACGTTTGCCGCAGAACAACTGGCGTCACTGTGGGATGAATACAAGCGGGACCTCAACCCACAAATTTACCCGGTCGATTTATCACAACGGTTGTGGGATCACAAGCAAAGCATTATTAAAGAAGTTCATGACTACGTGAGTTCCTTGAAGTTTGATAACTAGGAGGCCGTAAAATGAGAGCAAAACAAGCAGAAATTATTAAGGCACTGGGTGTTAGCGCGGATTTTGATGCACAGACAGAAATTCGGAAAAGTGTCGACTTTTTGAAGGCCTACTTAACGGCCAATCAATTTTTAAAAACGTTGGTTTTGGGGATTTCTGGCGGTCAGGATTCGACACTGGCTGGTAAGCTGTCACAAATGGCCATTAGTGAACTGCGTGAGGAAACGGGTGACACAGCGTACCAATTTGTGGCCGTGCGGCTCCCGTATGGTGAGCAGGCGGATGAACAGGACGCAATGGCCGCCATTGCGTTTATGGCGGCCGACCAAGTGATGCGGGTGAACGTGCAACCCGCAGTGGATGCTGGGGTTGCCGCCGTTGAAGCAAACGGTCTGACGGTGGCTGACTTTAACAAGGGGAACATCAAGGCGCGTGAGCGGATGATCGCCCAGTACACCATTGCCGGTGAACTGAGTGGTGCCGTTGTCGGGACGGATCATGCAGCGGAAGCGGTGACCGGCTTTTACACGAAGTACGGTGACGGTGGGACGGACATTACACCACTGTACCGCTTGGATAAGCGCCAGGGGAAAGCCATGCTGGCCGTTCTTAAAGCCCCAGAACATTTGTACTTAAAGGTGCCAACGGCAGATCTTGAAGATGACCGGCCGGCATTGCCTGACGAAGTTGCGTTGGGCGTGACGTACGATGAGATCGATGACTACCTTGAAGGTAAGACCATTAGTGACGCGAGCGCTGACAAGATTGAGGCTTGGTACCAAAAGACGCAGCATAAACGTCATTTGCCAATCAGCATTTTTGATGATTTTTGGAAGCCAACAAAGTAGGGGCGTTTAACTTGCGTTTTCCAGTCGACCTCTGTATAATTTGGCTTACGATAAATGAGGGAGTAACTAATGGCTTACTGGCTGGACGTTCGGTCCACCGGTAGACCGTGACAACGCCACCAACAAGACTTGTTCTGGTTTTGTCTTAAATAGTGAGACTCATGTTCGACACTTTTAAGTGTGCGTTCATGGGTCTTTTTTTGTACCAACGTGACGCACGGACACGGGAGGAATTGGAATGAAACAAACACAATTACCGCAGGCAGCACAATGGACGGTTGAGGAGACGTTTACGCAGGTTAAGGGGCAAGCTGCGGGGTTAACCTCCGCGGAAGTCACACAACGACAAGCTGACGTGGGTAAAAATGAACTGGCTAGTAAACGGCAAACAACACTTGTTGAAAAGTTTCTAGCCCAGTTTAAGGATCTAATGATCATCGTGTTGATTGTGGCCGCGGTGGTGGCCGCAATGACGGGTGAAGTCGTTGATGCCATCATTATTTTACTTGTGGTGATCCTAAACGCGGTCTTCGGTGTGTTTCAGGAGGCCAAAGCAGAGCAAGCAATTAATGCACTTCAGGAAATGGCGGCCCCGAATGCACACGTTCGGCGTGATGGTGAAACGGTGACGGTCAAAAGTGATGACCTTGTGCCGGGTGACGTTGTGTTACTTGAGGCAGGGGACATCGTACCGGCCGACATGCGGCTGATCGAGGTGGCCTCGTTACAGATTGAGGAATCTGCGTTGACTGGTGAATCAGTGCCGGTCAACAAGCAGTTGGCGCCTGTGACGGATAGTCAGGCGGGGCTAGGGGATCTACAAGACTTAGCCTTCATGAATAGTAACGTGACATATGGTCGTGGTGTGGGGATCGTCACAGAAACCGGGATGCAGACGCAGGTTGGTCGGATCGCTGGGATGCTGGATAACACCAAAGAACGCAAAACACCACTCCAGGAAAACCTTGCCCACCTAGGGAAAGTTCTGACCGGGTTGATCTTAGTGGTGGCCGTGGTTGTCTTCGGTGTGGGGATGTTACGGGGCAACGAATCACTGATCAACATGCTTCTAACGGCCATTTCACTGGCTGTTGCAGCCATTCCAGAAGGTTTGCCAGCCATCGTCACAATTACACTTGCGTTGGGAACGACGCGAATGGCGAAGTTAAATGCGCTGGTGCGGCGGTTACCAGCGGTTGAAACGTTAGGAAGCACGGACATTATTGCCTCTGATAAGACGGGGACGTTGACCCAAAACAAGATGACGGTCGAAGCTGTCATTGTCGATGGAAAACAACTGCCGGCAAAAGAGGCGGCTGGTGCCACGGCAGAAAATGACCAGGGGCTGTTAGCCACACTGCTGATGTTGAATAATGACACCAAGGAAACGGCGGACGGCCTGATCGGTGATCCAACGGAAACGGCATTGATCCAGTACAACATCGATCATGGTGTTGAACCAGAACCGTTCTTGGCAGCTCATCCACGGGTTGCCGAAATTCCGTTTGATTCAGAACGAAAGCTGATGACGACCGTGAACCAAATGGGCCCGGACAGTGGGTACTGGGTAACGGTTAAGGGGGCGCCTGACGAACTGTTAAAACGGGTGACTCATGTCCAATCAAACGGTCAGGTCGTTGAGTTAAGTGAAGATAACCGTCAACAATTATTGACCATTAACCACCAGTTAGCCGTTCAAGCACTGCGGGTGCTGGCGTTTGCGTACCGACCAGTGGCAACAGTGCCAACGACACTCACTTCTGCAGCCGTTGAGCAGGATCTGATCTTTGCTGGATTCGTCGGCATGATCGATCCAGAACGGCCAGAAGTTGCCGGTGCGGTGGCGGAAGCCAAAGCAGCTGGAATTCGCCCATTGATGATTACCGGGGACCATGCGGATACTGCCCGCGCGATTGCCATTCGGTTAGGGATTATTGCTGCGGATGACTCAGCTGGGGTAATCACCGGCGCGCAATTAGATGACTTGAGTGATGAAGCGTTTGCCAAGCAGGTCCAGCAGTATTCCGTATATGCCCGGGTCGCACCCGAGCATAAAGTTCGGATCGTTAACGCCTGGCAACAACTGGGAAAGGTCGTTGCCATGACAGGGGATGGGGTCAATGATGCCCCAGCACTGAAGGCGGCCGATATTGGGGTCGGAATGGGAATCACCGGGACCGAGGTGTCTAAGGGCGCCTCTGACATGGTGTTGGCTGACGATAACTTCTCAACCATCGTGGTGGCTGTGCGTGAAGGGCGGAAGGTGTTTGCAAACATTCAAAAGGCCATCCAATACCTGCTTTCGGCAAACCTTGGTGAGGTGCTCACACTGTTTGTGATGACCATGATGGGGTGGCAGATCCTGGCCCCCGTCCACATTTTGTGGATCAATTTGGTGACGGATACATTCCCAGCGATTGCGTTAGGGCTGGAACCAGCGGAAAAGAACATCATGGCGCAGAAGCCACGGGGCCGCACATCAAACTTCTTATCGGGGGGTGTGTTTGGGAACATCATCTACCAGGGACTACTGGAGGGTGGCCTGACACTTCTTGTGTACTGGTTGGCGTTAACGTTCCCAGTGCATGCTGGCAGTGCCCAAATTCATGCGGATGCGTTGACCATGGCTTTTGCGACGTTAGGGTTGATTCAATTGTTCCATGCCTTTAACTCCAAGTCGATCCATGGGACGCTCTTTACCAAACAGCTGTTTAAGAATAAGGCCTTTAACTGGGCCATTCTGACGGCCTTTGTGTTACTTGCGGCAACCATTTTAGTCCCTGGCTTTAACAGTCTGTTCCATGTAACGACGTTGGACTGGTTCCAATGGTTAATTGTGATTGGTGCAGGGATGACAATGATTTTGATCGTAGAAGTGGTAAAATTAATTCAGCGTTCATTACAGCGTAACTAAGCCATGAATGAGTGGCACACTAAAGGAGTCTCATTGTGAAAAAGAACTTGATGATGGTGTACGGCCGGACCCTGTCCCAGTTAATTACAGATACAGAGGATGTCCAAAAAGACTTGGAACCCTACTACTCAAAGCTGAAGCAAGGAACGGTTGGCGGACAGCTAATTGATTTGTCATCGACTGAACTAGCAGACATTAAGGCTGAATTCCAGGATGGAACGGATCGTTACAAGGCCTACAACGAAAAATTGAAAAGAATGCAGGCGCCGGCCCGGTTCATGGGTAAGCAACAGAGTTTAAAGGCAGCGTATGAAGCATATACCGCTGGTTGCCAGGCAATGACGGACAGCCTGGTACTGGAGACAAGCAGTGTGGATCAGGCGAAGTTTGACCAGTCTGAGACCGACCAAAATGAGGCGATGGATCGCATTATTCGTTTGATCCAAAGCATCTTGATGGCAAACGGGTAAACACTAAAATAAAGATTGCGCTGAACACGTATGTCTTTAATAATGGGAGCGAAAATCATGACTGGTTTTCGCTTTTTTTGATGATTTAAGGGGGAAGCAGATGACAAACGAGCAATTGCAGCACTTGGTAGAACATATTTCGTTAACGTCGTTTGACCGACCGTTTAGGCATCAGGCGGTGTTTAACCGGCGCTTAAAAACAACGGGTGGACGATACCATTTGAAGGATCACCACATTGACATTAATCCAAAAATGATTGAAGACTTTGATGAGGAAACGTTGGTTGGGGTGATCAAACATGAGCTTGTTCACTATCATCTGGCCACGACAGGTCACCCTTATGATCACCGGAGTCGGGAGTTTCGCCAGTTATTAGCAGCGGTTGGTGGAAGCCGATATGCGCCGGCACCAGTGAGTGCACCAGCTAAGCGCCGGCCACCGCATGAGTATGATTATGTGTGTCGTGATTGTGGGCGCCATTTTCACCGACGCCGGCGGGTCAACACGGCCCGGTATGTTTGCGGGGTCTGTGGTGGGCACTTACGGTTGGTGACGGAAAGTGGTGGCGCTAAACCGGGGGGTAGTCATTAGAAATCTGGGGAAAGAGTGTTAAAGTAGTGCGTAAGATGATAAAACGTCAAGACGGGAGTAAATAGGGGATGGAACGAGTTTATCGATGGTTTAAGCAGGAGGATGTTCAGGTTTACCTAACATTGGCGGGCCTCATTGTGGTGCTCTTTTGTCTTCGCCAGTTCCTGTCGATCATTTTACTGATTACGATTTTTTCGTACTTGGCGGTGGTTGCGACCACCCATCTGCGCCGATGGCTTCCGGTCGGACAGATTCTGGCAACGTTGATCGTGTACGTGGTGGTATTAGGCCTCCTAACGGCAGCCATTTCATATGCTGCGCCGTCACTTGCGAAGCAATTTAGCGGCATTCCCAGCATGATTAGTAAGGCAATTGAAAATCATCCGGTGTGGGACAAGCAACTGGATCAATGGGTCAACACGGCGTTTAATAGTAGTGAGTTAATGAAGCACGGACAAACGGCGTTGATGACGGGGTTGAAGGGCCTGGAAACCGTCGGAACGGCCTTTTCTCATGTTGGGATCGCCATGTTTCTCAGTTTGATTTTCACGGCGTCTTATGGGCGAATGAGTCGCTTTGGCCGGGGCTTTTTGCACAGCCGGTTTAAACGGTTATTTACGATTGTCTATTACCTTGCCCATAAGTTTGTCCTCATTTTGGGCACAGTCGTGGAAACGCAACTGATCATTTGTACCATCAACACCGTGTTAATGGCGATCGGCTTGTTTATTCTGCAAATGTCGAGCTTAATGGTCTTATCAGTCATCGTGTTTATTCTTGGGCTGATTCCCGTGGCCGGCGTTTTGATCTCCATGATTCCACTAACACTGATTGCGTTTGCAAGTGGAGGTCTTTGGAAGGCCGTTGAGGTCATCATTTTAGTGGTTGTGATCCACTTCTTTGAATCGTACTTCCTGCACCCCCGGTTAATGGCAACCGCAACGGACCTGCCAATTTTTGTGACATTCATGACGTTAATTATCAGTGAACAATTATTTGGAACCTGGGGCCTGATTGTTGGCTTACCGATTGTGGCCTTCTTCTTAGATATCGTGGGGGTTCACCCACAGCCCAATGACGGACCAGTTCTCCAGCAGTTGCAAAACGATGTTGGCGATTAAATTAATGAGGGAAAAATCAAAAGGATGATTGCCAAAGGTTTAATTATTTGGTACTATTATTCTTGTTGATGCGGCCATGGCGGAATTGGCAGACGCGCAAGATTAAGGATCTTGTGATCTTTTTGATCATCCGAGTTCAAGTCTCGGTGGCCGCATAATGAAGACATTCGGCGATTGCTGAATGTCTTTTTTAGTGGATTAACCATTATTTTAGTCTAAGAAAATTTTAAAATATTTGTGAAAAAGTAATTATTTTAAGCTTTTTAAGCTACCGACGAATGACATGGTTTACAATCAGTAAATAGCAATCTTATCAGACTATTTTGGGGAGAGCATTCATGAATAACGAACCGAATCAAGAACAGACGTCATCACGGGCACAACGCCGTCAGGGCGGGAAACAGCCACGCCGTTTCCATCCGTGGCGATGGTTTTGGGGCATCATTGTTGTGCTCTTATTGGTCATCGTTGGGTTTGGCGCCGTTGCGTACCATAACATTAATTCAGCGGCAAACAAGGCCTACAAATCTGCGGGAATTACGAAACAGCGGGACACAAAGGATCTATTAAATAACAAAAAACCAATTTCCATCATGTTCTTAGGAACGGATACTGGAGCCCTTGGCCGTGATTACAAGGGGCGGACGGATACCATCATGATTGCCACAATTAACCCATCGACTAAAAAGATGACGTTAGTGAGCTTGCCCCGTGATACGATGACGGATATTGCTGGTTATCCTCAATATTCTCCAGCAAAGATCAATGCTGCGTATACGTATGGTGGTGTTGGGACAACCATTAAAACGGTCCAAAACTTGTTAAACGTGCCAATTGATTACTACGCGTTGTTAAACATGGGTGGATTAAAGAAAGCCATCGATGAAGTTGGTGGGGTAACGGTAACGTCACCACTAACGTTTAGCTACGAAGGTTCAAGCTTTACAAAGGGGCAGTCCTACCATATGGACGGGACAACGGCCCTCCGCTTCTCACGGATGCGTTACGATGATCCTCAAGGGGATTATGGCCGTCAAAGTCGACAACGGTTGGTGGTTCAAGCATTATTTAAGAAATCAATTGACGTGAAGACGGTGTTGAATTCATCGTTCTTAGAATCAATTTCTGGTGAATCACAAACGGACTTGACGAGCTCAGACCTTGTCAAACTGGCCCAAAATTACCGGTCAGCAACAAAAGATATGACAACAGACCACATGCAGGGAACTGGTCAGATGATTGACGGTCAATCGTTTGAAGTGGTCAGTCATTCAGAAAAACAACGGGTTACAAACGAACTGCGGAAGAGTTTAGACTTATCTGCTAAAACGGATGACTAACCTTGTTCATTATCAGAAAAAACAAAGCGTGTTGATGCCAGTGTCATGGCAATCAACACGCTTTTTTTGCGCGAAAAATGATAATAAAGTTGCTAAAATGTGATAAAAAGATTGAATTACAATGTGAATACTTGTGGTGGAAAACTAGAAACGCGGGGTTACCTTGAGGGGGACATGATGGATCACATTCTAAGTGTTGAGCACCTGGCAAAGAGCTATCGCAGTCATGGCCAGACCTTTGCCGCACTGACGGACGTTTCATTTCAGATCGGTGCTGGGGAAGTTGTGGCCTTACTGGGGCCAAACGGGGCGGGGAAAACGACAACGGTCAGCATTATTGGCGGCTATCTTTTACCAACAGCGGGAACAATTATTTTTGATGGGCAGCAGCTGACCAAGCGGACACGGCGCCCCAACATTGGCGTGTCGTTTGGTGGCGAACTGGGCTTCTACGGCCGGGCAACTGCCCGACAAAATTTACGGTTGTTTGCGGATTTGGCGAAGGTCCCACACCGTGCCCAAAAAGAAGAAATTGCGCGTGTCTTAGACATTGTTAAGCTGAGTGATGTGGCCGATAAGCGGGTGCAATCCTTTTCGAAGGGGATGACCCAGCGGTTGCACATTGCCCGGGCACTACTGGGAGACCCAAAGTTATTGTTGCTGGATGAGCCGACTAGTGGGCTTGATGTTGAGATCGCTGCTAGAATTTGGGCCACGGTTGCGGACTTGGTTAACGCGGGGACGAGTGTCCTGTTAACAAGTCACACGATGACGGAAGTTGAAACATTAGCAGACAAGGTTGTGTTATTAGGGGCTGGGAAGGTCTTCACGACGGGAACGGTGGCCGAGATTGTCGCGCAATCGAAGGTTCAGCGTATTGATCGACCGGCGACATTGGAAGAATCCTACTTAGCGTTGGCACCACAGTTAAGGAGACGGTAGCGTGCGCTTTTTACGATTATTTTGGTTTCACTTTAAACAATATGGATCAAATCAGTACTTTTTCTGGCTGCCGGTCACCAGTACAGTAAGCATTTTTCTGCTTCAGTACGTCGTTGCCTATGCCAATGACGGGTTAGCCAATCCGCAGCTTTGGATCAATAGTGGTGTTGTGGGTCTCTGGGCCTCAACCGCAACGGCCGCTGGAAGCATTGGTTTTCAACGGTTTCAGGGCACACTGCCCTACATTGTTAACACCCGCTATGATGAGCGTGGCTCGTTAATTGCGTTATTGCTGCCAGCATCTAGCTACGGATTGTTGGCCTTTCCGCTTGCGTATGGCCTTGCTAAAGTGACGGGCGTGATGGTTGGTTCGCTTTCGTTAAACTGGTTATTTTGGGTTATCTGTCTGTGGGGTGGTGCGGCATTGATGGGTCTCTTACTGGCCGCGTTTTTCACACTCACGCCTAACGCACTGGTTTATGAAAGTTTGATTGATGTGCCAATTGTGTTACTGACGGGGTTGTTTGGGGGTAAAGCACTGACACGACCAGTAATGGCGGTCTCACAGTGGCTTTTTCCCATCACCGCACCAATTTCAGCGCTAACTGGTAACGGACACTTACACTGGGACGCCTGTATTGTGAGCATAACGTTGTGGGTTGGTTTAACGGCAGGGATAACCAAACATATCATGGTCTTAGCTAAAAAGAAGGGGACGCTCAAGGTGATCTAAAATGATGACACAGTTTTCAACGTTGGCCTACTTTGCAAATTGGCGCACCCGGCTCATTTACTTTATCCTGCTACCGGTTAATAACTTAGCGTTACTCTTTTTGATCAATGATCAATACGGTACTGGGTTTCAGTGGCAAATCGTGATTGCGACCGTGTGCATTGACGCGACCACACTGACGCTGCAAGCCATGGCGCAGCTGTTAGTAACGGATGCACGCTTAGGGATTGATGTGGAATTAATTACCAAAGCCCCCGCCAATGCCTATTACTGGGCCACTAAAGTTGCGACCGCATTACTGGCGGGCGCAACTTTAGCCGCGGTAAATTTAGTGGGGGGCGCTTATTTTGGGGGCACCCGTGGGCGTGGCCATGAGCGGGATCATGGTGTTACCGGGACTGCTTGGTGCCGGGGTGGTGGTTGGCTTTACCGGTTGGAGCCTGTCGTGGCAAATGAAGAATCCGTACTTCTTTCCCAATTTTTTTGCTTCGGTGACAATTTTGGTGGCTGGGTGTTTGGTCCTCGTGACGAAGTATCCGGAATGGCTACGTCTGTTTGCAAGCCTATTTCCGTTTTCAGAACCTGTGACACGAATTGAAACGGGCACCGGTTCTCTGTGGATTAGTCTGATGATAACGGGCGGGTGGCTACTGGTTGGCATAGTCGGGTATGTCATTCAACTGCCACAGGTGCGCCTTGCCCGGGGTCATCAGTATTGATGTGATTAGAAAAAAAGATCTGACAACGGCGAGAGGCCATCGTCAGATCTTTCTTTTGTACCGTAAATTACCAGCTCGCCTTACGAACGCCAGGAATTTTCCCCTGGAGTGCTAATTGGCGAAAATTGAGCCGTGACAAGCCAAACTGACGCAGGTAGGCGTGCGGCCGGCCGTCAATTTGATCCCGCCGGTGAATCCGAACGGGTGATGCATTTTTTGGTAAACTCGCAAGACCAGCGTAATCGTGGTCTGCCTTTAATTGTGCACGGCGCGCGGCATACTTAGCCACCGTGGCTTCGATGCGTTGTTCTTTAATGATTTTTGACTTTTTTGCCATTGAGCGATGATCCTCCGTGATCAACAATGCTAATAGAAACGGGCAACAAAACTCAATTGCACTTTATAACAGTAACAGTTACTGTTTAATATAACAGATTCACTTATTAAAACAAAGTGTTTACGCTTTTTTTAAAAGACGGAATTAATAAACGGTTGGGGGAACACATAATGACGAAGACCCAGACAGGACATGGCAATCACGGTGAGGACTGTTTGAAGCTGGTGCCCATCTTTAAGACACTGGCACCGGACGCATTGGCGCAAGTGAGCCAGCTGGTCCATGAGGTGACATATCCCAAAGGAACAACGCTTTTTTCAGCGGGAGAATCTGCGACGGCGTTAACCATTATCGCTTCCGGTCAAGCAAAGGTTTATCAGTTAGCGGCTAATGGCCGTGAACAGTTACTGTACCTCTTACAATCTGGGGATTTTGATGGGGAGGCAGCGCTGTTTAACCAGAGTACGCGGACAAGCTTTGCAGAAACGCTTGTGGAATCACGGGTGTGCACGATTGCGAGAGCTGACTTTCAGCAGTTATTGCAAACCGCACCACAATTAGCCTTAAACCTCGTGAATGCGTTTGGTCAACGGATCAGCCAATTGGAAACGAAGACGACGGCAGTGAGCACAACCTCGATCGAGGGACGGCTGGCTGGGTACTTGGTAGAAACGGCGGCCAGCTTTCCGGCCCAACAATCGTTTACGTTGCCCATGCCTAAAAAGGAAATTGCGGTGTATTTAGGAACCACGCCGGAAACGGTCAGCCGAAAGTTACTGGCGTTTCAACGGTCTGGATGGATCGAAAAACGTCCAGGAAACCAAATTATTGTCCGTGATGCCGACCAATTGGCGATGCTGATGTAAAGGACTTACACAAGTGATTTCGCTGCTTCATTGGCATTTGTTGACGACGATTCTGGGCGCGTTGAAAAAAGTTTAAGAAACTTAAGAATTGGCAAACGCCGGTCTAACAACTTGTCTAGTCCATTTGGTAACTTGTCGGACAGTTTAGCGTTGATTTGTGCTTGATGTAAGCGCTTCACTACGGTATGCTAGTCCCGTGCTCAAGATTTGTAAACCACTGGGTAGCATTAGCGTACGTAAGGGTAATCGACATTTTTTTGCCGAACCGATTGTAAGCGCTTTGCTAAACGGTAGTTAATGGTTATAATACATATACGGAGAAACGGTCCAATATTTCTCGATGTATTAAACGATTTTATTGATTAAGGGCATTTAGGAAGGAAACGAAGACGAAATGATCGCAATTATCGTTGCCAGTCATGGGACTTTTTCAGAAGGAATCACGCAATCATCAGCCATGATTTTTGGTAACCAAGAGAAGGTTGTTGCCGTGGGCGTTACCCAAGACGACGACCCAGATCAACTTCGACAACGATACGAACAGATTCTTGCGACATTTGCCGTGGATGACGAAGTGTTGTTTTTGGTTGATGTCTGGGGTGGACCAGCCTTCAACGTTGCAAGTCAACTCGTTGCAGAACATTCTGTTCGGATGGGTCTACTGACGGGGGTTAATCTCCCAATGTTAGTGGAAGCCTATACGGTTCGTCGCCAACCACTAGCTGACGTTATTGCCCATTTAGAGGCAATTGCAAAGGCTGGAATCAAGCATCTCGAGGTTTAGTTGCAACTAAGGGAGGACAAGCATGACAATGAAGATTCGCTTAGCACGAATTGACTCACGGTTATTGCATGGCCAGGTGGCCACGATTTGGACCCGGGCGTTACGCCCTCAGCAGATTTTGGTCGTTTCCGATGGTGCAGCAGGAGATGCCTTGCGTAAAGACCTGATCATTAAGGCAGCGCCTGCCGGTGTGACGGTCAGTGTCATTACCATTCAGCGGTTGATTGACATTTATCAAGATGCCCATTTCGATGATCTCGACGCATTGCTGTTGTTTGAAACACCAGCGGATGTTCAACGAGCAGTTGTCGGGGGTGTCACGTTAACGTCTGTCAATGTGGGTAGCTTAAGCTACACCGATGGTAAGACGATGATCACGGACGCCGTGGCGGTGAGCGAAGAAGATGCAACCATCTTCCGCGAACTTTCCGGCGCCGGGGTCAAGCTTGAAGTGCAAAAGACCCCAACAGATCAGCAACTAGATCTAATGGCGTTGTTGACCGAGCATGGTCTGTAGCACCTGTTTTTCAGCGAGCAACAAATCGCTGACACTAATTTTGGTTTCAAATATTTATTTTAGGAGGGACACTCATGGTAGGTATTATCTTAGCAAGTCATGGTGGCTTTGCAGAAGGCATTTACCAATCTGGTGAAATGATCTTCGGTAAGCAAGAGAATGTTCAAACAGTCACCTTGTTGCCAAGCGAAGGCCCAGATGATGTTCACGCCAAGTTTGAAAAAGCAGTTGCAACGTTTGACGATCCTGATCAAGTGTTGATTCTGATCGACCTTTGGGGTGGAACACCATTCAATCAGGCCAGCAGCCTCTTTGAGGGACATAAGGACACATGGGCAATGGTCACTGGTATGAACTTACCAATGGTCATCGAAGCTTATGGTTCACGGATGACGATGGATTCAGCGCAAGAAATTGCGACTCACATCGTTGAGACTGGTAAGGAAGGGGTTCGGGTTAAACCTGAAACACTTCAACCTGCCGAAGCACCAAAGGCAGCTGCTGAAGAACAACAACAGGAAGCTATTGCACCTGGGACGGTTCTTGGGGACGGTCACATTAAGTTTGTGTTAGCACGTGTTGACTCACGGTTATTGCATGGTCAAGTTGCCACTGCGTGGACGCGTTCAACCAACCCAGATCGGATTATCGTTGTTTCTGATAACGTGGCCAAAGACGCGTTACGGAAGAACATGATTGTGGAAGCAACACCACCTGGTGTTAAGGCCAACGTCATTCCAGTTGATAAGATGATTGAAATTGCCAAAGATCCTCGTTTTGGTGCCACAAAGGCCCTTGTCTTATTTGAAACACCAGAGGATGCGCTTCGTGCCATTCAGGGTGGGGTGGACATTAAGACATTGAACATTGGCTCAATGGCTCACTCAGCTGGGAAAGTTGCCGTAAGTAAAGTGCTTTCCTTAGGGAAAGAGGACGTGAAGACCTTTGATGATTTGAAGGCCGCTGGCGTTAAGTTCGATGTTCGTAAGGTTCCTGATGATTCAGGTGCTAACATGGACGATATCATTAACAAGGCCCGTAAAGAATTACAAGCCTAGTTAAGTAATCTCACAATACGTAGGAGGAACGTCAGATGTCTGCTATTTCAATGATTTTAGTCGTGATCGTTGCGTTTTTTGCCGGCATGGAAGGGATTTTGGATGAATTTGAATTCCATCAACCCCTGATTGCATGTACGTTGATTGGACTGGTTTCAGGCCAATTAACCACCGGATTAATTTTAGGTGGGTCATTACAAATGATCGCCTTAGGGTGGGCCAACATTGGTGCCGCCGTCGCTCCTGATGCCGCTTTGGCATCCGTTGCATCTGCTATTATTTTGGTCCAAGGTGGTCAAGGAACTAAGGGAATCGGTTCAGCGATTGCGATTGCGATCCCACTGGCCGTTGCCGGTTTATTCTTAACCATGATCGTTCGGACCATTACTGTTGCCATCATCCACATTATGGACGCGGCTGCAGAAAAGGGGAATTACCGTTCTATCAACATGTGGCAGATCATTTGTATCTGTTTACAAGGGTTGCGGATCGCGATCCCAGCTGCCTTACTGTTAATTATCCCTGCTGCACAAGTTCGGGCAATGCTTGAAGCAATGCCTGCATGGTTATCCGATGGGATGGCCATCGGTGGTGGGATGGTCGTTGCCGTTGGTTATGCCATGGTTATTAACATGATGGCTTCTAGCGAAGTTTGGCCTTTCTTTGCCATTGGTTTTGCCCTTGCCGCTTTGTCAGAATTGACATTGATCGCAATTGGGACCATTGGTTTATCACTTGCCCTGATCTACCTGAAGCTTGATGAAGGTGGTAACGGTGGTGGTAACGGCGGTGGTCGCACCAGTGGTGATCCACTCGGCGACATCTTAGACGACTATTAAACCGAGGGAAGGAGAAACGATAATGGCTGATAATAAAAAGATTACATTAACAAAAAGTGATCGGTTAAAGGTTGCTTGGCGGTCAACGTTCATCCAAGGTTCATGGAACTATGAACGGATGCAAAATGGTGGTTGGTTATTCTCATTAATGCCTGCTATCAATAAGTTATACACAAAAAAAGAAGACCGGATTGCCGCCTACAAGCGACACATGGAATTCTTTAACACTCATCCATACTTGGCTTCACCAATTCTTGGTGTTACCTTAGCCCTGGAAGAAGACCGTGCTAACGGTGCTGCCGTTGACGACGTTGCGATCCAAGGGGTTAAAGTTGGGATGATGGGACCACTGGCTGGTGTCGGTGACCCTGTCTTCTGGTTCACCGTTCGGCCAATTGTTGGTGCCCTTGGTGCCTCACTTGCCATTGGTGGTAACATTCTTGGACCAATCTTGTTCTTTGTCTTATGGAACTTGATCCGTTGGAGTTTCATGTGGTACACCCAAGAATTTGGTTACCGTGCTGGTTCACGAATCAGTGAAGACCTTTCTGGTGGGTTGCTGCAAAAGGTTACCCGTGGGGCTTCCATGATGGGGATGTTTGTTATTGGGGCCTTGATTCAAAGGTGGGTTTCAATTAAATTCCTGCCAGTTGTTTCAACGATTCAACAACAAAAGGGTTCTTACATCGAATGGAGTAAGTTACCAAAGGGTTCTAAAGGGATTCAGGAAGCCTTAACACAATACAACTTGGGCAAGGGCTTATCCCTGTCAAACGTTAAGGTAACAACGTTGCAAGACAACTTGAATCAATTGATTCCTGGGTTGGCTGCATTACTGTTAACCTTCTTGTGCATGTGGTTACTGAAGAAGAAAGTTTCACCAATCGTTATCATTCTTGGGATCTTCGTTGTTGGGATCTTGCTCCACGTGATTGGTTGGTTGTAAAATTAGATATTATTGGCAATGGCGGCTTGTACCCACGTGTGGGCAGCAACCGCTATTGTTGTTTATGGCGCAGTTCGTAGTGCAACGTGGGCTTACAGAGTAGGGAGAAAAGACATGGCAGAATCATTAAATACAAAGGTCGACTTAGTTACTGAAGGGACATCGTACATGGGAATGAGCGAGTACGGTAAACTGATGGTGGGCGATAAGGCGTTTGAATTTTATAACCATCGTGATACCAATAAGTTTGTTCAAATTCCCTGGGAAGAAGTGGATAACGTGGTTGCTTCTGTCATGTTTCGGGGGAAATGGATCCCACGGTTTACGATCCAAACGAAACATAATGGGGCGTACCGGTTCTCCGCACGGAAGCCAAAGGTGATTTTGCGGGCCATCCGTAATTACGTTGGGCCAGATCATGTGGTTAAGGCGCTGACCTTTGGGCAAATGATTCTGCGTGATTTTCGTGGGCTTGCGGCCAAACGAAGCACGAAGCGAAACTAAGCAAAGTAGATGAAAGTTAAAAATAAACCGGTTGATTCCCCGTGATGGGGAATCAACCGGTTTATTTTTACGTTCAGAGCGACATAAAAATGACGTGATATACTGAAAGAATAACGCTGGGTAAAGGGATGGCATAATGGCAGGATTATTGGCAAGTACAACGGGTGTCCTCATGATCATCATCATGGTGGCCGTGGGCTACGTTTTGGCCGCTAAGGGCTGGTTTAATGAAGACAGCACAAGATTAGTGGCCAAGCTGGTCACACAAGTCGCGTTACCACCATACATGATTGTTTCGGTGACAAAAGATTTTTCTAAACGTGAGCTGGTGGCCCTCCTGCCTGATTTACGCTATCCGGTCATTTCAATGCTTTTGCTCATGGTGCTTGCGTGGGGGATCGTCGTCCTGTTACACATTGAGCCAGGGCGCCGGGGGCTTTTTACCTCCATGTTCTTCAACTCAAATACGGTGTTTGTGGGCCTGCCGATCAACATGGCAATTTTTGGAAGTAAAAGCTTACCGTATGTCCTGGTGTACTACATGGCCAACACGACGATTTTTTGGACCATTGGGGTTTACTTCATTCAACGAGACGGCCAAATTCACGAACGGTTAAACGTCAAAACGGTGTTGAAAAAGGTCTTCTCGGCCCCACTGTTAGGCTTCATGCTCGGCGTTCTCCTGGTTCTATGGAATGTGCATCTTCCGTATTTCTTAAATCAAATGTTTGGTTACCTTGGTGGACTTACCGTCCCGTTGTCGATGATCTTTATTGGAATCTCCATTTACCAAGCAGGATTGAAGAACATGCGCTTTGATTTAAGCAGTGCTGGGGTTCTTTTTGGGCGGTTTATCGCGGCGCCAGCGTTAATGTTACTACTTGTTCAGCGAAGTGGTATGCCCGTGATGATGAAACAAGTCTTCGTCCTTCAATCGTGCATGCCAGTGATGACGAATGCACCAGTCGTGGCCAAACTTTACCATGCCGACGCGGATTTTGCGGCGGTGATGGTGACAGAAACGACACTTTTGTCGCTGGTGGTGGTCCCCGTGATGATGAGTTTTATTTCGAAAATGGTATAGTTTCGGTTGAAAAGTTTAAGAAAGTATGAAGGCTGATTGCTTGCGTTCAGTATGAGAAAGCCTAATAATAGACGGGTGAAAAGGTTTACTAGGCAAAAAACGCTTAACGTAATCTTAATGTAATAATTGTAATCAATTGTCATATTGTTGGTATAGCCCTGTTACACGAATGGCTTAGACTAAGGCTAGTAGGTAACACACATAGGCTTGTTACGCGGGATGAATTAACTTAGGAGAAGTGACTAACGTGAAAAAATCGATTAAAAATGCTTTATTAACAACTGCTGGTGCCGCCAGTGTTCTTGCTGGGGTTTCTGTTGCTGCTAACGCTTCAACGGTTAAATCAATCAAGGGTGACACGGTGTGGAACTTTGCACAAAAGAACCATACAACAGTAGACGCCATTGTTCAGGCCAACCACCTGTCAAACGCTAACTTAATTTACGTTGGCCAATCATTGGTGATTCCTGATGCAACTACATCAGCTAACACGACGACCACTAATTCGTCAAACAACACAAGCACAACGAACACAACTAGCCAAGCTTCAACAGATAAGACAGCGACATCATCAATTAGTGGTGACTACACTGTTAAGAGTGGTGACACATTGTACGCGATTAGCTCAAAGAGTGGCATCAGCGTTTCAGACTTAGCTTCAAAAAACAACATCGCTAACATTAACGTGTTGATGGTCGGTCAAGTATTACATACAACGACTGGTTCAGCAGCAAGTACAAGCGCTGCTTCACAAGCTTCTCAAACATCAACGACTAGCCAAGCTTCACAAGCAAGCCAAGCAAGTGCCGCTTCACAGGCGCCTGCTGCTAGCCAAGCATTATCACAAGCGCCTACTTCAGTTGCTAGTCAGGCTGCTTCACAGGCTCCAGCATCTGTTGCTAGCCAAGCACCTGCCTCAGAAGCTTCTGAAGCAACCAGCACGGCTGCTCCTGCTAGCCAAGCACCAGTTAGCCAAGCTTCACAAGCACCTGCAACTAACACTGATGACACAACGAACACAAACACACCTTCATCATCAGCTAGTTCTGTTTCAGGTGACTATGCTCAAGCCGGAATCAATGGCTTCAACACAGGTGTCAATGGTTACCCTGCTGGTCAATGTACTGCATTCGTTGCTGGGATCTTACAAGCACGCGGTATTTCAAGCTCAGAATGGGCTTACTTAGGTAACGGTAACGCCTGGGGTGCCAGCGCTGCTAACCGTGGTTTATCTGTAAGCACAACACCAACTGCCGGTTCTGTTGCTTACTTTGGTTACATGCACGTTGCTTACGTAACGAGCGTTAACGGTAACGGGACGGTTAACATCATCGAAGGTAACTTCGAAGGTTTGGCCTACCACGCCCGGACAATCTCAGCTAGCGAAGCTGCTGGTTACATTGTCTTCTAATTTATGTTAATTAACGAAGCGGTTCGCCTCAGTGGTGAGCCGCTTTTTTGTTAGTTTGAAACCAGGAATGAAAATGGTACCATGACTGTGTAAGGTCAAAGAGAGAAGGGCAGACATGGCAGAGTTGGTAATTGTTCGGCATGGTGAAAGTACGGCTAATCGTGATCAAATCTACACGGGATGGACGGATGTTGAGTTAACAGCCACTGGCCGTGAGCAGGCTCATGAAGCGGGCCAGTTGGTTGCCAAGACTGGCGTGGCGTTTACGGATGTGCACACGTCCGTTTTGAAGCGGGCCATTGAAACGACCCACATTGTCCTTGATGAGTGTCACCAGTTATGGGTGCCTGAACACAAGGATTGGCGGTTAAATGAACGCCATTACGGTGCTTTACGCGGTCGAAATAAGGAACAAACGCGTCAGGAGTTTGGTGTCGATCAGGTGGCGTTGTGGCGGCGGAGTTATACAGAAGTTCCGCCACTGCTGGCACAACCTGAACATATCGGTGATCGCAAGTATGCGTCGCTACCGCGGAGCGCAATGACACGGGGCGAGAGCCTTAAAATGGCTTCTGCGAGGTTATTACCCGTTTGGATCGATACCATCGCACCAGCGCTTCTGACGGGGCACAATCAGCTGATCGTGGCACACGGGAGCACACTGCGGGCGCTCATTAAATACCTTGAGAACGTAAGTGATGAAGACATCAGTCGCGTGGAGGTGCCAAACGCCCAGCCAATTCACTATACGTTTGATTCACAGTTACGGATCGTGAAGAAAGTTATGCTGGCAGATTAGCGCCGCGACGTTTTTATGAAAAGAATCAAATAACCCCACCGACAAGAATATGAGTCGGTGGGGTTTATTTTTATGAGTTATTTCTTTTGCTTAGCAACGGGGAAGCTAATGGTGAAGATGGTGCCGTGGGGGGTGTTATCCGTGATGGAAACGCGGCCCTTATGGCTATCAATGATCCATTTAGCGATGGAGAGGCCCAAACCGTTTCCGCCGGTGGCCCGGCTTCGTGATTTTTCAACCCGGTAGAAACGATCAAAGACGTGATTTTTATCTGCGTCACTAATGCCGATCCCGGTATCCTTAACCTGGAGCAGCCAGCGGTTACCACTCATTTTAGCTGTAAAGGCGACACTATCACCAGATTCAGTATACTTGAGCGCGTTGTCGAGAAAGATGACAATGAGCTGGTGAATCCGTTCCTTGTCAATAACGAGTGAACGATCAAGATCGATTTCATCCGTAAAGTGTTTATGCTGGCTGTCCGCAATTTCGGAATAGGGGAGGATCACCGTTTCGAGAAATTGCTTCATGGCCACCGGTTCTGTCCGAATCTGGGTCATATCGGAATCAGAGCGCGCCAGTAACAATAAATCACTCGTGAGTGAGTTTAATCGGCGGACCTCAGACAGTGACATGGTTATTTGCTCAGTTTGATCCATGACTTGGTCGGTGGGGTGGGTAAGCATCAACTCTAGCTTGTTTTGAATGACCGTAAGCGGCGTCCGTAACTCATGGGCTGCATTAGCCACAAACTCACGCTGACGTTGCCAGGAGCGAAGAATGGGCCGCATGTTGAGCCGAGCAAGAACGTAACTCAGAAGAATCGAAATCAACCAAAAGATAAGCATGGTCCAGGTCAAAACTTTTCGGAACACGACGATGGAGCCATGCTCTGAATCGGTGTTGGTGACCACCATGACGTAGCAGCCGGCGTACGCCGAATTACTGCTTGCTGGCACGTAAAAAGTCATGGTTCGGAAGTTGTTTTGCCCGTTCACGACGATGTCACGGAGCACATTTTGCCGAGTTTTATTAAGCTTAATGGCCTCGAGCGCATTCAGGTAATCTTCACGAGCAGAGTCGGTCGTCTTTTTCTTAGGGGTTGTAGTGCCATTTGCCGTCGAATTATTGGTGTTGTCGTTTGTCGGCGCACCACCAAAGAACCCGCTTGTCGTGGTGCCGTTCAGTAACTGGCCCTTTTTGTTATAGATCAACAGGGAGGTCCGAAAGGCAATGGAGCGAAACGCGTCCTGGCTGGCAGGACCACCGGTGATTTTTTTATTCAGGATGACCTGACGTTGGACTTTGATGCCACGGTTAACATCCTGATAAATCGACGGTTCAAACACCCGCCATAAAATGACGCCCAGCGTTAGGAAAATCAGGGCAAAGCTGACAAGTTCACTGATGAAAAGGCCCCACTGCTGCTTGCCAAATGATTGTTCAGTTCGTTTTGATTTCACTGTTCTGCTCCGACAAGATAGCCGGCGTTTCGCAACGTTTTAATTGTCTTGTCTGCGCCGACTGGCTTGAGTTTCTTTCGTAAGTTAGAAACGTAGACTTCAACGACCGTGATGGAGGTTTCAGAATCAAAGCCCCACAAGCGATCGAAAATTTGATCCTTAGTAACAATGGTGCCCTGGTTTTGGATAAAGTAAACGAGGAGGTCAAACTCCTTTCCGTTCAGTTGAACGGACGTATCGCCAACCGACACAGCGTGGTTTTGTAAATTGACGTTAATATCACCCATCGTCAAAATGTTTTCATTTAAGAACGTTCCGCTTCGTTTGAGCAAGGCACGAACCCGCAACAGGAGTTCTTCACGGTGGAAGGGTTTGGTGAGATAGTCATCAGCACCTAAATTGAAGCCACGAATTTTATCGTCTAAGCCATCCTTCGCCGTCAGGAATAAAACGGGAACGTCGAGATGCTGTTCGCGAATGGCCTTTAGCACGTCAAGACCGCTTTCAAGTGGTAACATCCAGTCCAGAATAATCAGGTCATAAATGCCCTGACTGGCCATGAATTCACCATCTTCGCCGTCAAACGCTTGGTCACAGGCGACAATGTCCGTTAATAGTTCCTTAATGCCATCTGACACTGAGTGATCGTCCTCAATGATAAGGCCCCGTGCGAGTTGTTGCATAAGTAGTTCCCCCTAGAAATGAATTGTTTATTAATAATTGTAATCGAAAACGCCGTCAGATGCGACAGCCGGTGCGAGTGCCGGTTGACTTAACAACCAGCCGTCAGCAGAAAGCTGGTGGTAGCGTTTGGTGACGGGAATCCAAATTCCTTCCCGAAGAATATCAGTAATGGTTGCCCAAAATAACGGGTCACGCTTTTGTTCACGTGTGACATTGACTTCAAATTGCTGGCCCGATTCAGTTTCAGCAACAACTGTGGGGCAATGTGCAGCAACAACCTTAGCGGAAATCAAATTACTCGTATCTTTTAACATAATGGTCACTCCATTCAGATTATCAAACTAAAATTCTGTTCGTTTTGAACAATGATTATCATAAAGAAACCAACATAAAGCGAACTTAAAAACGTTCAAAGAAAGTGTAGCGATGTCGAAAAGTTGGCTAATCTGGTTTGAGTTAAGTTGGGTTAATTTTAACGCTGTCTGAATAAAAGGGCACAAAAAAAGCAGTGAAACACGCTAATTCAGCGGGCCTCACTACTTTTTAGATAAAAAATGGCATTGAGTGGCGAATGGGTTAAAACTTACCGTTCTGATTTGCCCAGGTCGTTTTTTCAGGAATTGTTTCAATGATGTCCCAATGTTCAGCGATCTTGCCATCGAGGACACTAAATAAGTCGTAAAATGCGACGTGGTCAACGCCAAAAGTACCTTCACTCATGGCGAGAACAAAGTTTCCATGGCCTAATACCCGGAAGGTTCTGTCGTATGTCATGGTAATGTCCTGCTCGGCCATCGCACTTAACGCCGTGCTAAGACCACTTAAGCCGTCAGCAATGCCACTGTTATGTTGAATGTAGTGATCGCCATCGAAGTAAGTTGGTAAGGCGCTTGGATTTTCTCCTCGTAACACGTCACGGACAAAGTTGGCGACAAGCTGTTTGTTGGATGCTGTGTTGTCCAAATCTGAGATTTTCGTTGTTCCGTCGTATTGAGTATGACCAGAAGGCGTTGGCCCGGTGAGTTTTGAAAGGTTATCCCAATGTTCAGCAATCATGTTGTCTTCAAAACGAAAGACATCAATCCCGATTTGATCGCCAGCACCAGCAAAATTATACCGACTGTGCAAAACAACGTATGGCCCATCTGAGAAGGACCGGATGGTTTCAACGGTTGTCTTGGTTGGTGCTTGTTGAAGTCCGGTGACAGCTTCGATAAACTGATCGCGACCGGTCCCAAAATTCAAATTATGCTGAATGTAATCTTTGGCGAGGTGCGCCTCAGCGATTTTCGTCTCGCCTGTTGCAAATGAATTAATTAATGAAAGTGCAATTTCTGTATTTGTCATGTCATGGCCTCCGAAAGTGTTTGCTAAAGATTATTTTATTAATGATAGATATAATACAATCAACTGAACAAACATAAAAGTAGGCACTTTAGAGTGGGATAGTTTCGCTAGGGAAACTATGGCCCATCAAGTAGATTGGAGGAGACGACATGACGTTTAGTATTGAAATGAATCCACAAATTGAGGGAAAGCTCATCATTTTAAATGAGTTGCACCGAAATAAATGGCGGCCCGAAATCGTCAATTTGCTGTTAGAAAAGGGGACATTGCGGTTTGGCGAAATCCAGAGGGAACTACAGATTACCCAAAAAGTGTTAACAAGTCACCTGAAATGGTTAGAGGCACACCAAATTATTAATCGGCATGTATTTGCCGAGGTACCGCCACACGTCGAGTACTCATTGACCGAGGTGGGACAACATCTACTGGCAGTGCACGAAGCAATGCGTGTCTGGGCGGACTTTTATGCGAATAACGTCGATTAAATGAATGAATGTGGGTATTTTTGCGTTTAACAAAAGGCCCCACAACTATGCAGATTGACCTTTACCCCGAAAGTTGAAACAAACTTTCGGGGTTTTCTTATGACTAAAATTTCTATTGAAACTAAAATCATCGCTGTTGAAGCGTATCTAACAGGAACGGATTCAAAACTTGCTGTTCGAAACAGATATCACATTGCCGGACAGCTATTCAGTGTCTTAGTTGCTATCTATGAAGAATATGGCCGC
>NZ_BQXN01000023.1:0-38802 GCF_045862745.1 Furfurilactobacillus entadae
AAGGTACTCAAACAACATCATGCTTTTCAAAGTATGTCCCGGAAGGCAACCTGTTTGGACAACGCTTCAATGGAATCATTCTTTCACATTATGAAGGCAGAACTATTTGACCAATCTTACACAACTAAGGATTCTTTGATTCAATCAATGACTGATTGGTTGGATTATTACAACCAACGCCGAATCAAAACCAAACTAAAAGGCAAGACACCGGTTTAATACCGGCAGCTTGCCCTTCAATCAGTCGCTTAATATACATGTCCAACTTAATGGGTTCACTTCACTTCAGTCGTTTTCGGTTAAGGATTGTGTTTGGTCAAGTTAGGCCCAGTTGCCCTGACGAAAGACCGGGATTGCTGTTCCATCTGCGGTGATTCCGTCAATGTCCAGATCAGCAGAACCAACCATGAAGTCAACGTGAACGTCACTTTGATTGAGGTGAGCGGCGGCTAACTGGTCAGGATTCATTGAGGTTCCCCCTGCGACGTTAAACGGATAGGCAGCACCAATTGCAAGGTGATCGGAAGCATTTTCATCAAAAAGGGTGTTGTAAAAAATGATGCCAGATTGTGAAATGGGGGATGAATCTGGAACCAGAGAAACCTCACCCAGTGAACGTGCGCCGGCATCCGTGTTGATCAACTGTTGAAGGACGTCATTTCCGGTGGCAGCTGTTGCCGCGACGATGCGGCCGTGAGAAAACGTTACGTGAATGTCCGTTAGGAGCGTGCCAGCATAACTCAGTGGCTTTGTGGAAACAACGGTACCGTCAATTCGCTGATTATCCGGAGCGGTAAAGACTTCCTCCGTGGGCATGTTTGGAACGAAAAAGTTACCGGTAGCGTCCGTCGCACCAGCGGCTTCCCACACATGGTGTTCTGGGAGACCAACGGTTAGATGCGTTAATGGGGATCTGTATTCAAGTGCGGTAAACTGGTGCTCATTTAACCAAGCAGCCTTAGCGTTTAGTAGGTCAATGTGGTGATGCCAGGCTAAAACGGGATCTGGTTGATCCACACGGGTTGTTTTGAAAATTTCGGCCCACAATGCGTCAAGTGCGGCAGTGGCAGATTTATCCGGGAAGACTTGCGTTGCCCATGGAACACTGGCTGCGGCGACAACCACCCACGAAATGTCGTTGTTCATTGTGGCTGTTCGAATGGGTGCACTAATACGGGCAGTTCCTTGGTTAGCAAGGGCCAACCGATCTGACGGCACGGCGGCCAAGCCGTTTGGATCTTCTGAAATAACGCTAATTCTGGTTGCATGCTGGGCCATTAATGTTGTGTTTTTCTCAAGCAGGTAATCAGGGCGCTGTTGAAGCCGCTCCATACTAGCGTGCTGTAAAAAGGCCCGGTGGACGAATTGATCGTTCCATTCAACGAGGACTTCATC
Organism: Furfurilactobacillus entadae; assembly: GCF_045862745.1. Lineage (NCBI taxonomy): Bacteria > Bacillati > Bacillota > Bacilli > Lactobacillales > Lactobacillaceae > Furfurilactobacillus > Furfurilactobacillus entadae. The sequence continues at coordinate 1,396 of NZ_BQXN01000023.1, forward strand.
AGCACCCTGAGCGTAAGCACGTTCCGTCAAACGACGGGCAAGGGGCGCTTGGTCGACACTGATGTAAATGATGATTGTTTGACCGGGCTGAACATTGGCCCCGGTCTTGATGATGAGATCTGCATATTGATCAAGTTGTGGTTCAAAATTGGTAAGGGTCATCACGAACACTTCCTCATTGTTTTATTAGAATGCTTTCATGATAGCACAAGTAATTGTAAGAATTGCAGAAGCTTTCGAAGACGGGGATAATGGAAATAACTAAGTAGAAGCGTGTAGGTGGTGTGATGTGAAAGCATTTGTCAAAATCTTTATTGAACGGTTCAATCGTGCGCAGGTCAGCAATTCAGCGGTGATTCTGGCGTGGTACTCATTATTATCGATCTTTCCAGCGGTTATTGTGGTTGGGAACATGTTGCCCCTGTTGGGGATCGATGCAAACACGGTCTTAACGTACTTGCAGGGGGCAGTGCCGCCTGATGTCTATAAAACGTTAGCGCCCACTATTTCATCGTTTTTACGGCAGGGAAACGGTGGCCTGATCTCAATCGGGGCCGTTGTTGCGTTGTGGTCCACAAGTCAAGTGGTGGCCGCCTTTCAACGCACGGTGAATCAAGTGTACGGGGTGGCAGAGAACCAAAATGCCATCACAAACCGAATCTTTTCGTTTCTCTGGATGATTTTAACAATTTTGATCATGGCCATTATCATCATCTTCTTTACGGTTGGTCAGGTGGTCGTTAAGCAATTGACGCCGGTCTTTCACCTTGGAAAAAACGTTTTAGATCTAGTTAGTTCCTTAAAGTGGCCGGTAACTGCGGGGGTGTTATTTCTTCTTTTGCTGTTACTGTATTACTTTTTGCCGAACGCTAAGATCAAGTGGCGTTATGTTTGTGGTGGGGCTGTAGTGGCGACCATCAGTTGGTTATTGTTATCGCAATTATTTTCATTGTATGTTGCGTATTTTGCGCGCTCCATCACGACGTATAAAACCGTTGGGTCTGTCATTGTGATCATGATGTGGCTCGACTTTTCCGGGATCGTTATTTTAACGGGCTCCGTCTTGAATGCGACACTCCAAGAATTTTTTGACGGTGAGATTATTGAAAAACGGCAGTCTTTACGCTGGATTGCCCACTTATGGCGCCGCCACGACAAAAACGCCTAACTTCTCTTACGGGAAGTTAGGCGTTTTAATTTTATGGTGTTCTGGATGCTTATTTAACGGCCTTAAAAATGTACCATCTGGAGAAAAAGTAGTTGGCAATGTTAGTCAGGCACTGGTCAATTAACTTAACAAAAATATCGTTACCACGCAGAAGGGTGATGCCGATAAACAAAATGACGATGTCCATCCCCAGCGTTAAGGCCCGGAAAAAGTAGAACGACCAAAGTTCCCGGATCAAGGCCCGTGGCGTTTCAGCATGGGTAGCGAAGACCCACATCTTATTGGTTAGAAAGGCAAACCCAGTGGCCAAAAACCAGCCAATTGCGTTTGCAATTTGGTAGTTCATGGGGGTCCAAACGTCTAAAACCGTAAAGACAGAGAGGTTGATTAAAAAGGCACAGGTTCCCCACACGCTGTATTCAATTAAAGATTGGTGTGTTTTGATCCAGTCACGCATGAGGAGAGGAAACCGCCTTTCTGTTGAATTGTGATGACATTAAATATAGCATGTTTTGACCGTTAGATTAATTAAATTTTGCTCTGATTTAAGTGAACACTAGGTTTTTTAAGGTTGGTGCAGTATTATACATGAGTATTCTAAACAGGTAGGGTGGATAATTAATGAATTTATGGAACACGGGTGTCACGCTCGTTAAAAAATACTGGTCAATTATTTCATACATGATTTTTGGTGGGTTAACGACGGTTGTTAACCTGGTTGTGTTCTGGTTGTTTACGGCAATTATTCCGTGGAATTATCAAATTGCAAACGTTATGGCCTGGTTCTTATCCGTGCTGTTTGCTTACATTACCAATAAGCTATGGGTCTTTTCGTCAAAGACACATGGCATCCAAGCTTTGATGAAAGAAATGAGTTCGTTCTTCTTCTTCCGGGCGTTAACACTAATTTTGGATGTATTAATCATGTACGTCGGGGTCACCGTGATGCACGGTAACGAGATGTTGGTTAAGGTGATCGATAATGTGCTTGTCATTATCATCAACTATTTCTTCAGTAAATGGTACATATTTAAGGCAACCAAATAGCGTTAATGATGGGTTTCAATTAAGTTAATAGGGCGGTCGGACTGATAACCATCAGCTCCGACCGCCCTATTGTATTATTTAGCCGCTTTGATGAGGGCAGCTGCCATATCATCTAGCCGATCAATGTCTGTTTCATCTGGGGCCAAGTTGATCTTAAGCTTGTCAGCACCACGCTGTGCATTGGTTGCTGCCAAGCGAGTATCAAACTTATCAACGGCAACCCCGTAGTCATCACCATAGAAGACGTCACCGGAACCAGCAACGGCAAAGACATGACCAGTTAAGTCAACATCCTGTAAGTCGTCGTAGAAATCAAGGCCCTCTTCAGGAAGGGCCCCTTCATCGTAGGTGTAGGGAACGACAACAATGATGTTGTAATCCGTTAAGGTATCTGAATCAACTTGAGAAATCTCGACTTCCTTGACGGCAATGTCCTGATCTTCAAATGCTTCAGTTAGAATGTCAGCAACATCTTCGTTGTTACCCGTAATTGTGGCATAGATAACGATTGCGTTCATGGGTCAATGAACCTCCATAAAATAATTTAAGTGTCGCGAAGTGGTTTAAAAACGCTCAATACGCCATAGCATAACACACTGTTGCGGTCTTAAACCGGAGATAATTCCTGCAAAACTTGGTTAAACCGCAGAGAACTGCTAAAATTAGCGTAATGTTCTTATCGATAACGATTAAATCGTGGCCGTGGTGAAAGGAAAATAACCACTGTGGCGCGGTTAATAGCGTGTCAGATAGCTAATTACAACATTGTGATCACAATGTTTCAATGAGGATAACATGAAGACGATCCGGAATTTGTTTTATAATGCATCATATCAGTTATTAATCACGTTAATTCCGTTGCTGACCCAGCCGTACATTTCACGGGTTTTGCAACCGGAAGGAAACGGGATTTATACGTATACATGGTCAATCATCCAGTATTTCGTTCTGGTTGGTGATTTGGGGATTACCCTTTATGGGAATCGGGAGATTGCGTATCATCGCAATGACAAGCACAAACGGTCACAGATTTTTTGGGAAATTGAAATTTTACAATTATGCACGACCGCAATTTCCATTGTCATTTTCTTTGTATTTCTCCATTTTGACCATCAGTACTACCTTTTCCAACTGCTCCAGATCATTTGGCTCATCGCACAGGGAATCGATATTTCCTGGTACTTTATGGGGCTTGAAGATTTCAAGAAGACGGTTTTAAGAAACACTTTGGTTAAAGCTGTGTCCGTACTGTTGATTTTCATGCTGATCCATACACCAGGCGATTTATGGAAGTACATCGTTATTCAGGGGGGCGCCCAGTTAATCGGGGGTGTCTCCTTGTGGCCGTACTTAAAGGGCTCCGTGGAGCGCGTTTCTGTGTCGTTAAACGCGGTGTTGTCCCATTTATACCCGGCATTTGTTCTCTTCATTCCAAATATCGCCATTCAAGTGTACGCGGTGGTTAACCGGACCATGTTGAAACAGTTTGATTCAACCGTCTCAGCAGGGTACTTTAACTTCTCCGATTCACTGGTCAAAACGGTTCTGTCCGTGGTTACAGCTACCGGGACGGTCATGTTGCCACACATCGCCAATAAGTTTGCCCAGGGAGACATGCGGGCCGTTAATAACAGTTTGTACCGGAATATGAACTTTGTGTCCGCCATTTCTGTGCCCATGACATTTGGTTTGGCCGCATTAAGTACCAAATTGGCACCATGGTTCTTTGGTCAACAATACGCCTCGGTTGGTGAGCTGATCTTTTTCGAATCACCAATTATCTTGCTAATTGCGTGGAGTACGGTTGTCGGGCGGCAGTATCTAATGCCGACAAAGCAGATCCGGGCATACACGATTTCAGTAACGCTGGGTGCGGTCGCAAACATTATCATTAACGTCCCGTTGATTTTAACCATTGGGGCCAGTGGGGCAGCGATTGCAACCGTGATTTCAGAAGCGTTAGTGACGGCTTACCAAGTGTTTGCCATTCGTGGTGCTGTTGAGCTACGGCGGATGTTTGTGGGCTTGTGGAAGTATCTGCTGAGTGGGGTGCTGATGTTTGCAGTCGTTTCATTTATTAACCAACGGATTTCAATGTCGTTTATTCACCTTGGTATTGAAGTCGCGATTGGGGTTGTCGTGTATGTTGTTGGGGTGATGTTAACCCGCGCGTACATTGTTGAGGAAGTTCGGCGCCTCATTCGGACTAGATTTCATTAAGTTCTGGGTGACAATATTGTCATCTTGTTTAGAGCATGCTACTCTGACTTTGTTATGAGTGATTTTTTAGTATAAAGGGGATTATTGATCATCGAAAGCCATAGTAAAGCACAATCTGCGGGCTACCGCTTTTCCAAACGAACGTTAGACATTGTGCTGTCCTTAGTTGCGCTAATTTTATTGAGTCCGGTGTTTTTAACCGTTTGGTTGACCTATAAATTTAGTGCCTCAAATCGTGGACCCGTTATTTATAAACAGCAGCGGGTCGGGAAAAACAACCGCGATTTTTATATCTTTAAATTTCGCTCCATGGTTGTGGACGCAGATAAAAAGTTAAAAGCCGATCCACAGCTTTATCAACAGTACTTAGATAATAATTACAAACTACCACCTGAACTTGATCCACGAATTACTCGGTTTGGTAAGTGGCTGCGGAAAACATCAGTTGATGAATTACCACAATTCGTCAACATTTTGCGCGGTGAAATGAGCATCGTTGGACCAAGGCCAGTTGTTCGTGAAGAATTGGTTGAGTACGGCAATCAAGTGGATAAGTTGTTGTCTGTTACGCCAGGCGCAATGGGCCTTTGGCAGGCAAGTGGCCGAAGTAACATCGGATACCCAGAGCGGTGTGAAATCGAGTTAAGCTATGTCGATCACGCGTCATTGGGCTTTGACATTAAAATCTTCTTTCGCAACATTTTGCACATCGCAACGTCAGATGGTGCTTACTAACATTAATTTGGAGAATTCGTGTGGAAACTAAAATAATTGTCGCAACACATAAAAACTATCAAATGCCAGCCGATAAGCAGCTTTATCTGCCTGTTTTTGTGGGGAAGGCGTTGCACCCAGATGTTAACCAAACGTTTCAGGGGGATAACACTGGGGATAACATGTCCGAAAAAAACAGTAGCTATAATGAGCTGACGGCCGTTTACTGGGCGTGGAAGAACGTTTCGGCAGACGCTATTGGGCTGGTTCACTACCGGCGCTATCTAAGTGAGCACAAAGAAAAATCACTCGATACGATCTTAAACCAAGTGCAAGTGGATCAGTTACTGACTAACGCCGATGTCATCTTGCCGAAGAAACGTAATTATGTCATTGAATCGAACTATTCACACTACATCCATGCGCACCATCAGGCACCGTTAGACGAAACGAGAAAAATCATCGAAGAAGATTACCCAACGTATCTGCCAGCGTTTGATGCTGTCATGAAGCGGCGGAGTGCCCATATGTTCAACATGTTTGTGATGAAACGCCAACAGTTGGATGAATACTGTACATTTTTATTCGATGTTTTGAAGAAGCTTGAATCACGGGTCGACGTTAGTGATTATGACAGCTACGAAGCACGGATCTATGGCTTTGTGAGTGAATTATTACTGGATGTTTGGCTTGATACAGTAAAACCAACAACGGTGGAAGTGAATTACGTCCACATGGAAAATGAACACTGGCTCAAGAAGGGAACGGCTTTTCTCCAGCGGAAGCTTCATCCACAGGTTAGGGAATAGGATTACTCATGAATATTTTGGTTTTAACACCTTATATGAATGGCTTTGGCGGCACTGAACAGGTGATCGCCAATTTTTGTGACGCGTTTAAACTAGTCGCAACCGCGGACATGCACCTGAAGGTCGTGGATCTAGGTGGTACGGAGAACGGTGACTGGGCAGCAGGGCGACCGATTGAAATTGTAACGATGGCTCAGAACAAACGTGTTCGGACGATCCAGTATGCGTTAACGTTGTACAGCCGGATTAGTAAGCTCATTAAAGCGGATGACTATGATTTTGTGATTAGTACCAATCCGTTAATGTGGAGCATGGCAAAAACGGTTACAACGCACCGGCATTTAAAGGCCCAGGTCGTTGCGTGGTATCACTATTCACTAAGTAGAAAACCAGTGCGACCAGCCTTACTAAGCCGCGCTGACTGGTATTTTGCAATTAGTAGTGGGATCCAGCAAGAGTTGATTGATGCTGGGATTCAACCAGACCGGGTCAAACTGATCTATAATCCCATTAAGGCGCAGCCAACGGTCATTGCGCGAACCAGCGAAGCGCCCCGCCGCTTTGTGTACATGGGGCGAACGCTACTGGATGGTCAAAAAAATCTGCGTGAACTCCTCCTTGCGTTTGCTGATGTCAGTGGCGAGTGGCAACTAGATGTTTACGGTGATGGTGCTGATCGCGAACGGGCACCAGAATTTGCGACCGAGTTAGGCATTAACGATCACATCTATTGGCATGGGTTTACAGAAGCACCGTGGGCACAAATTAAACAGGCAGACACGCTGTTATTGACCTCACGGTACGAAGGCTTTCCAATGGTGTTGGTTGAAGCACTTTCACAAGGGGTCTACGTCATTTCGTCTGACTGTCCAACGGGCCCACGTGACATTATTAACGGCGAAAATGGCCGTCTGTACCAGCTTGGTGACGTGGCGACGTTAACGTCCTTACTGACTGGTGTCATCAGCGGCACCCTTGAATTGCCGGATCAACATGCATTACAGCAGTCAGTGAGCCAGTTTTACTTGCCGGCCTACATGACCCACGTTTTGAACGCATTATCATCAATGAAATAACGGAGGAACATCATTATGGACTACGACTACTTAATTGTTGGTTCCGGTTTGTTCGGAGCCACATTTGCTTATGAGGCCGCAAAACGTGGAAAGCGCGTTAAGGTCATTGAACAGCGTGATCACATTGCCGGAAACATTTACACGAAGGAACAAGATGGCATCCAGGTTCATCAATATGGCGCCCACATCTTCCATACGTCTGATCGGGATATTTGGGATTACGTTAATCAATTTGCTGAGTTCAACCGGTACACGAACTCACCAGTAGCCAACTATAAGGGTGAGTTGTATAACTTGCCGTTTAACATGAACACGTTTAATAAGCTCTGGGGTGTCACGACGCCAGCTGAGGCAAAAGCCAAAATTGATGAACAAAAAGCAGCGGCTAACCTCGGTGATGGCGAACCACGGAACCTTGAAGAACAAGCCATTTCATTGATTGGAACGGACATTTACACAAAGTTGATCAAGGGCTACACAGAAAAGCAGTGGGGCCAAAAGGCCACGGATTTGCCAGCGTTCATTATCCGTCGGTTACCAGTCCGGTACACATTTGATAACAACTACTTCAATGATACTTACCAAGGCATTCCCATTGGCGGGTACACACAAATTGTTGAAAAAATGTTGGCTAGCGACTTAATTGATGTTGAAACAGGGGTCAACTTCTTTGACAACAAGGACGCTTACCTGCGTGATTACCCACGGGTGATCTTTACTGGGATGATCGATCAATTTTTCGATTATCAACTTGGAGAATTGCAGTACCGGTCATTGCGGTTTGAAACGGAAGAGTTGCCTGTGGATAACTTCCAGGGGAACGCCGTTATTAACTATACGGATGCTGAAACGCCTTACACCCGGGTCATCGAGCACAAGCACTTTGAATTTGGGAAGGGCGATAAAGACAAGACCATTGTGACGCGGGAATATCCAGCGACTTGGAAACGCGGTGACGAACCGTATTATCCAGTGAACAATGCAACGAACAATGAACTGTACACGAAGTACCGAGAATTAGCGAAGACTGAACCCAAAGTTCTCTTTGGCGGTCGCTTAGGGATGTACCGGTACTTTGATATGCACCAGGTGATCCACGCAGCTTTGACAGCCGTGAATCAGGAATTTAAATAACACAAAAAACCGACTGATGAAAATTCATCAGTCGGTTTTTTGTGATGTACAAAGAGCACGAAGAGCTGGTTTTTTGTGCTTTTTAAAAGCAGATGTTTGGTATACTGGGAGAGACTGATAAAAATGAAGGGAGGATAACATGGGTAAGCCACGCGAAGGTGAATATTTAGCAATTAAAAGTTATAAGCACGATGGCAGTTTACACCGAACATGGCGTGACACAATGGTCCTGAAGGATAGTGAAAATGAATTTATTGGCGTAAACGATCACACACTAGTCACCGAAGATGACGGTCGACGGTGGGTGACTCGTGAACCCGCAATTGTTTATTTTCATAAACATTTTTGGTTCAACATTGTGGCCATGATTCGCGATAACGGCGTGTCTTATTATTGCAACTTAGCATCACCGTACACAATGGATAAAGAAGCACTGAAGTACATCGATTATGATTTAGACGTCAAGGTTTTTCCAAACGGGGAAAAACGGCTGCTAGATGCGGATGAGTATCAAGCGCATGGGAATCAATGGCATTATTCAAACGAACTGGATCAGATCTTGAAGGCAAATGTCCGCGTTTTGGTTGATTGGATCAATGAAGGCAAGGGACCGTTCTCCAAGGAATACATTGATTTGTGGTCGCAACGCTATCAAAATTTGCTGAAGAACAACCGGCAATCGTAATCAAGAAAGTCACGAGTAAGGAAAGAGGAAATTAAAGTGCTTGAAAAGCTAAGGCATGCCAACATCTTATATTGGGCGGCGGTTGCCACGTTAATTACGATCTTTATCTGGATTTGTAGTCAATTGGGATTTGTCTTTCAACCCATTGGGACGTTCATTTCGGTCGTCTTTGTCCCACTTATTATTTCAGGATTTTTATTTTACATGTTGAACCCGCTGGTTAAACTGCTAATGAAGGTTCGACTGGGGCGGGTGCACATCAACCGGACAGGGGCGACGTTCATTGTTGTCCTGACGCTGGTTTTACTGATTGTTGTTGGGGTTTTATCATTAATTCCGCTATTATCCAACCAGGTTGGTCAATTGATTTCAAACGTGCCACACATCGCTGTGCAGTCGCAAAAAGAAATCACGAAGTACATGGGCCATTCGCGCTTCATGCAGGACAGCAATGTTCAGCACTACGTTAAGGGCTTAGAAAAGTCGTTAACCACGTGGGCTCAGGGCTTCATTAAGAACCTGACCAACAGTCTTGGTTCAATCGTTGGGACGTTAACGGATGTGACCATCACCGCAATCACAGTGCCCGTTATTTTATTCTACATGCTTCGGGACAGTGAGAAGTTTGTTCCAGCTGTGATGAGAATCTTACCGGCAAAACGGGAAACACGGATCACAGAATTGTTGTTTAAGATGAGCGACACGATCTCGCAATATATTGGTGGCCAAGTTATTGAATGTTTGTTCGTGGGGGTCTTTACCAGTATTGGGTACATGATTCTCGGACTGCCCGTTGGGCTGTTATTAGGAATTGTTGCTGGTTTTTGTAACATTATCCCTTACGTGGGGCCGTACATTGGCATCACGCCAGCCATCATTGTGTCACTCATTTTGGCGCCACAAAAATTGATCTGGGTTGTCGTTGTTGTCATCATCGTCCAACAGGTGGATGGAAACATTATCTACCCAAACATCATTGGCCGGTCATTAAAAATTCACCCGTTGACCATTATTATCTTGTTGTTAGCCGCCGGGCACTTGGCCGGTATTCCCGGCATGATCTTATGTATTCCGTTTTATGCCGTTATTCGGACGGTGGTTCAATACGTTTGGAGCATTGCCCACTTGGATGACCAGCAGGAAGCGACTAATGACGCCCAGATTAGTAATGATGATTGATGGTTGAACACTGACTAGTCAGGTATAATAGTTTAGGTTTATTCTCGGAATGCGTTCACACTGATAGTTAAGTAGATTGCCGTAAACGGATCATTTATGGGTGGCTTTACTCATAAGGGTAAGTTTGCGGCGTCTGCGTTTAAATGTGGCTAAGCGTAGTTCGTTAAGGGAACGTGATTTAATGAAAGATTACATTTTGGGTAATTAATACCGGAACGCTTGTTTCAAGGCCGGTAATTGCGTATGGTGTTTATGGTTCAATTGGCTAAGTACCGAGAATAAAACGACATTAATTAGTTGGTTTAGAAACAAGTAAAAGTGAGGATTTTAGATGAGTGAGGTATGTGCGGTCTTAGTGACCTACAATCGGTTAGCCTTATTAAAGGAAAGCATTGCTGCAATCTTGCAACAAAATGTCCCGGTTAAGCAGTTACTGATTATTGATAATCAAAGCACGGATGGAACAGGGGACTACTTAACCCAGTTTGCAGACGATGCACGTGTTACCGTTGTAACAGCTTCGACTAACCTTGGTGGCGCTGGCGGATTCCAATTGGGGATTGATCAAGCAATGCAAGCGGGTGACTACGACTACGTTTGGATCATGGATGATGATACCATTCCAACGGAAGATTGTTTAAGCAAGCTTCTTGATCCAATCGCAACAGGAAAGATCTCAAATAAGGGGTTTGTTTGCAGCAATGTTCGGTGGACAGATAACTCGGTTGCCATTATGAACATTCCGTATGTGAGCCAGAATTGGAATGGCGTTGCCCAAGATGGACTTGTCCAGGTTGACGCGGCCTCCTTTGTTTCATTACTTGTGCCAACCGCCACCATCGCAGAAATTGGGTTGCCGATTAAGGAATTTTTCGTCTGGGGCGATGATCATGAATATACGTTACGGATTTCTGAACGGTACGAAAGCTACTGTGTCGGGGACAGCATTGCCATTCATAAGATGGCAGCGAACCATGGTGTCGATATTGTGACGGATGATCCGGGCCGAATCGGTCGGTATTTCTATAATTATCGTAATGCCTACTATACAGAACGGAAGCACCATGGCGCGAAGGGTGCATTAACGCAAATTGCAAAGGACCTTTACGCGATCCATAAAGTTCTACATCGAAGTGCCGACCACAAATGGCGGCGAATTCATAGCATTAATAAGGGAATGCTAGCAGGCTTTACGTTTAGACCACAAATTCAATTTTCACAGCGAAAGTAGGGAAAATAATCATGCAACAAGAATATTCAATTCAAGACTTATGGAAAATTTTCATCAAGAACATCCTTATTATTTTAGTGGTTGCCATTGTCGTTGGTGGTAGTGTGTTTGCCATTATGCGCCGGCACGTCACAACACAATACACGGCCCGTCGGTCAATGCTCATTTATCATGGGAAAACAGATTACTCACGAACGGACATCATGAAATCTGATATGTTGGGCATGGGAACGTACACACAAGTGATGAACGATCCTAGTATTAGTGACGTGATTTACCAACAGATGAAGGGAACTAAAAACTTTACTGGAACAAAAGCCGATGTAAACCGAATGACGATTGCCACGGCAGCACCAAATTCAACAATTATGACGGTTAATGCAACAGCAGCGAATAAAGCAGTTGCCATTAAATTAGCAAATGTATCAGCCGTCGTTGCAAAGGAAAAGCTGCCACAATACATTGGCGCCTCAGCAAAGGTTCGTTTATTGGCTAATGCTAATGAACGGCCTGTTGATAAAATAACGACAAGCAATGCCAAAAAAATGGCAGTTTATGCAACGGCTGGGAGCCTGGTCCTGGCAGCATTAATTGTTTTTGGAGCTGACATTTTGAAAAAGAACCGAAAATAGTAAGGGGTTATCATGTCGAGTTTGTTAATTCCCGTTTCATTATTCACTAAGGTATTTTCTTACGGGATGCCGGGGAGCATTGCAGAATTACCATTTATCTTCTTTTTTATCATGATTTTGTTTGTTGCAAGCCAGCGAACAGATGTCTTAACCATTCCACATATTTCAAGCCGGGTGGTTGTTTATGTTCTTGCGCTCATGGGAGCGCAATTTTTTGCGATTGCCCGGTCATCGATGCAGTTTAACAATTCTGTTCAAGCAATTGGAATGGGAACGTCGTTTGTTAATATTATTGGAATAATTGCGACTGTCGTTTTGGCTTATTATGCAGTTGTTTTGACGGTAACAAATGAAGCGCAAATTAGGGGCTTCATTAAAGCAACCATCTGGTCAATTATTGTTCTGGAAGTTGTGGTATTGATGCCACAGATTGTTGCCAGTTCATCGTCCTTCTTTCATGGGTGGGTCAATTTAATGGGCACGCTGTTTGAAAGCCGGTGGCACGGACGTGATTTTTATACGAACGGGAGCTATGCAACGACACTCCACCGGATTAATGGGTTTGAACCCGAAGCCGGGTATTTAGCTGGGCAAATTGGACTGACGTTTATGCCACTGATGATTGCCGGGTTGGCGAATCATTTTGATGTGTTCAGTGGTAAGACCGCAGAAAAACACCGTCAGCACTACTGGTGGCTTGTTGCGCTGTTCGTGGTTGTCCTTGGAACATTGTTCTTTGCCAAAACATCCACCGGTTTCTTAGTGATGGGGTTATCGTTATGTCTGCTGTTCTGGAAAGCACCCAAACACGATAAGCACTTTTTACTGGGCCTAGCCGCCGGGGGATTAGTTGTCTTGATCCTTGCGTACGTTTTTGTTGGGCCAATTCGGAACATGCTGAACCAATACATCTTCCGCAAGTCTGGAACTGATAACCGTGCTGGGGGGACGATTGCCTTATTTGTGACGTTCTTTCAACATCCGTTTATCGGGGTCGGAAACAGTTGGGTGAGTCCTTACTTGGTGGAAAATTCACCAGCGTGGTCCAAGCATAACTGGGAGTACATTTACGTGTATTCACAAGGTGGTTACCCCATTTTAAGTGTTTGGGGCGGCTGGCTGGCACAGTTTGGTTTGTTGGGAACAGTGCCTGTTGGTGTTTATCTGTGGCGGAAAGTGAAGCCCGCTGTTTTACGGCTCCGGTCGTTAAAGCGCCAAAACGAGTTAATTGATAACGAGCGCTTGTTAAAATACATTATTGATGCATTTGAAGTTTACTTGGTCATGTTTGCGGTGTTAGCTGCGCTGATTTTTTCGTGGTCACAATACTATATTTTGTTGCCATTATTCTTTTATATCGTTGGGATTCGCGTTTTAGAGCAAAACATTGAAAATTAGGTGTAAACTGTTAGAATAGCGGTTTGAACGTAATTAAAAAAGGCTTAGGCAAGTTTTGCAATTTGCTTAAAAAAACGAATTTTGAGTTAGATTAAAAGGAGGTCATGTTGTGGTTGAAGTTAATCAATTAACGAAAGAAATCGCAAAACGACGAACATTTGCCATTATTTCTCACCCCGATGCCGGGAAAACAACGTTAACGGAGCAAATGTTACTGTTAGGTGGCGTTGTTCGTGAGGCTGGTTCCGTTAAGGGAAGAAAAACAGGGAAGTTTGCAACATCTGACTGGATGGAAATTGAAAAGGAACGTGGTATTTCTGTAACCAGTTCCGTTTTACAATTTGATTTTGAAGATTGTCGGATTAACATTCTGGATACCCCAGGACATGAGGATTTCTCTGAAGATACGTACCGAACGCTGATGGCCGTTGACTCAGTAATCATGGTCATTGACTCAGCCAAGGGGATCGAACCACAAACGCGAAAGCTATTCCAAATTTGTAAGATGCGTGGGATTCCGATTTTTACTTTTATGAATAAGATTGACCGTGATGGTCGGGAACCACTTGATTTATTGTCAGAGATTGAAGATACACTGGCAATCGAAACGTATCCAATGAACTGGCCAGTTGGGATGGGTCGGGAACTAAAGGGGTTGGTTGATTTCCGGTCACACCACGCAACGTTGCTTGAAAAAAACCGTGAAGAGCAGGTTGTGGCGTTAAGTGACGATAACAACTTAGCTGCTGACGTTGCTTTAGGCCAAGACTCAATTTGGAAAGATACGCAGGACCAAATTGAATTACTTGAACTCGCTGGGAATGAATTAACACCTGAAAAGGTTGCAACTGGGGCGTTAACGCCGGTCTTCTTTGGATCAGCGTTAACAAACTTTGGGGTGACTGATTTACTGAAGGGCTTTTTGAAGTACGCCCCGCAACCAGAAGATCACAAGCTTCAAAATGGTGATGTCTTGTCGGCCACAACAGACCAATTTGCCGGATTTATTTTCAAGATTCAGGCAAATATGAACCCGAATCACCGGGACCGGATTGCATTTGTTCGAATCTGTTCAGGAATGTTTGAACGGGGGATGGACGTTACGTTGGCGCGGACAGGCAAAAAGCTGCGGTTGAATAATTCCACCCAGTTTATGGCAGAGGAGCGTGAGAACGTGAACACGGCCGTTGCTGGTGACATTGTTGGACTGTATGACACTGGAAACTTTCAGATTGGGGATTCGATCTACGCTGGAAGCCAAGAAGAAGTCTTTGAGGCACTGCCAACGTTTACCCCTGAGTTGTTTGTTCATGTAACGCCGAAAAACGTTATGAAACAAAAATCCTTTACTAAAGGGATTGAGCAACTGGTTCAGGAAGGGGCCATTCAGTTGTTCCGGGCCGGAACCAGTAATGACTACATTCTTGGTGCTGTTGGCCAATTGCAGTTTGAAGTTTTCCAATACCGGATGCAACATGAATATAATTCGGACGTTATTATGGAACCCATGGGTCATAAAATTGCCCGGTGGATCGAAGATGAGACGTTTGATGAATCGATGGCCTCCAGTCGGAACTTACTGGTTCGTGACCGTGAGGGGCGGCCGTTGTTCTTATTTGAAAATCAGTTTGCTGAAAATTGGTTCGTTTCAAAATATCCAGATGTAACATTATCAAAACGATTGTAATTTCTAGTAAACGTAAAAACCCTAACAACATTATGTTGTTAGGGTTTTTACGTTGCTGATTTAACGATTGCGCTGTGAATTTGGCGTGGAAAATTGATCGACATCAATCGTGAACCGGGGCCGGTGTTTGACCTCGGTGAAAATTTTCCCGATGTACTCACCAATCACACTAATGGCAATCAACTGGAGGCCACCCAAGAACCAAATGGAGGTAATGAGCGATGACCAGCCGGTGGTTGTGTGACCAAGGCCGTGTTGGACAAAGGAGTAAATCATGCTAACAAGGCTGATGAGTGCCACCAAAAAGCCGGTGTTCATAATGATGTGAATTGGTGCGATTGAGAAGGAAGTAATGCCGTCTAAGGCAAAGTGAAGCATCTTCGATAGCGGATACTTTGTTTCACCAGCTTGGCGTTCCTTGCGGGCGTAAAAGACCTCATCATGGTTGAAACCGATCAAGGGGACAACCCCGCGAATGAACATGTTCCGTTCGTCATACTTCAGAAATTCAGTGACGGCCCGTTTGCTCATTAACCGATAGTCAGCTGAATTTGGGATCATATCAACGCCAAGGCGTTTCATAAACCAATAGAAACTGTTGGCAGTAAACCGTTTGAACTCATTATCTGTTGTTCGATCATTACGGACACCGTAGACAATATCAGCGGTTAAACTTTTTTCAACCATTTCTGGAATTGTGGATTCATCGTCCTGTAAATCAGCATCGATCGTAATCATCAGATCGGATTGGGGCCGAGCAACGGTTAACCCCGCAATGAGGGCGTTTTGATGGCCGTAGTTCCGACTGAATTTCACACCGGCAACGTCGTTATACCGTTCATGAAATCCAGTGATGATGGCCCAGGTTTTATCCTGACTGCCGTCGTCAACACATAGAAGGGAACTAGCGTTGTCAATTTTTTGCTGGTCTTTAAGGTCATTAAGAATTTTTTGTAGTTTTGGTAATGTGTCTGGTAACGTTTCTTCCTCATTGTAACAGGGGAGAACGATTGTCAAAGTTGGCATGTTTAGACCTCTTTAATGAATGTAATACAATCTGTTTAATAATAGCGTACTTCAAATGAATAAAAAAAACGAATCCGGGTCCTTTCAACCGGGTTCGTCAAGAAGCGGTTACATCTTTTCCAGTCTGGCAATTCGATCAGCCATTGGCGGATGCGTATCGAAGAGGTGTGCCATGGACCGTTTTTTCAGCGGGTCACTAATGTAGAGGGCGGCACTGCTGGGGTCTGCTTCCGTCATGGGTTCACCCGCTGAAATCTTTTGTAAGGCCGAGATGAGCCCTTGTGGATTACGGGTGAGTTCGACAGCACCAGCATCCGCTAGGTATTCACGATTTCGTGAAAGCGCCATTTGGGCGATGGAAGCAGCGATGGGGGCGAGCACAATGAGGACGAGTGAGACGACCAACAAAATGATTTGAAGGTAATCATTATTACTGTTGTTATCATTGCTGCGACGCCGGCCACCACCCCAAAATAACGAGCGCGCCCCGATGCTGGCAAGCATACTGATGGCAGCCGCTAGGGCAAGGGCAATAGTTTGTAAACGAATGTCGTAGTTGCGAACGTGACTCATTTCATGACCGATAACGCCTTCTAGTTCTTCACGGTTAAGGACGGCCAGGATCCCTGTTGTTGCAGCGACAGCAGCATGTTCCGGATCATTCCCGGTTGCAAAGGCGTTGGGACTGTCGTCATCAATGATGAAAACCTTGGGCATTGGCACCCGGGCGACAAGTGCCATGTCTTCCACAATGTGCCATAGTTCAGGCGCTTGGTCTGCGCTGGTGATTTCACGGGCGTGGTTCATTCGCATGACAACGTTCGTGGAGTTACTGATCATCAAGAAACAGTAAAAGGCGGTAATCACTGCGGCCATTAATAGTCCGGCAATGGTACTCCCGATGATGGCGTAACCAAGTGCGGCGCCAACAGCCAGTGTTAATAAGATGAAACCAATTAGGACATACACCGTCCGGCGTTTGTTTTGACGAATCTGTTCGTATAACAACGTGGTTACTCCTTTATTTACTTATCAAACGACACTTTTGGCGCCGCTTTTTCTTCCTCAGGAACCTGTAAGTAGTCTGCTTTTTGGAAATGGTGCATCCCGGCAACAAGGTTGCTTGGGAACGTTTGAAGTTTCATGTTCAGGCTGGCTGCACTGGTGTTATAGAGTTGACGGGAATAAGCCAATTTGTTTTCCGTATTGGTGAGTTCTTCCATCAATTTTGTGTACTCTTCGTTCGCCTTTAAATCAGGATAGGCTTCAGATAAGGCAAAAATACTCTTCAAACTGTTGCTCAATTGATCCGAAACGGCCATTGTTTGTGCGTGGTCATCAGCAGGAGTGTTTACCAGCTGGTTTCGTAAGCCAATCACTTTTTCTAACGTGCTTTGTTCATAATTACTGTAGCCCTTCACTGTTTCAACTAAGTTTGGAATTAAGTCATTCCGCCGTTTGAGTTGAACGTCAATTTGACTCCAAGATTCTTCTGTATAGGTACGCGCGCGAATTAAACCGTTGTAGATGCTAATGTACGCAATCACCAGAATAACGATGACAGCAACAATGATCAATGTCGTAATCATGGGCTAAAAATCCTCTTTTCAAATAAGTTTGTTGTTAACGTCTATTTTACCAAACATAACGGCGTCCGGGCGAATTGTTAAGCTCGTTTTAGGATTAAGCAAGGACTTTGCCTTTCGACCGGAAATTCGTTATGATAACAACATACGAAATGGAGGAGAATATTTATCATAACAATCCGAGAAGCACAAAAAGATGACGCCGGTCAGATAGCCCCCCTCATCAACATTATCTTCAAAGAAATGGAACTAGAAGAACTAGAAGACGTTTCGGACCCTGCCGTCCTAAAGGCCATTACCGCTGCCTATCAGAGTGAAGCTTATCTCTCTGGTGTGGCAACAACGGTAGTGGCCGAGGCCGATGGTCAAGTAGTAGGGGTTGCCTTTGGTTATCCCGATGAAAATGAGGACGTTGTGGACCATGTGTTGGAAGCCGCAACCAAGTTTAGTGATGAATTCGCCGATGATCCATTTGGATCTGATTATGAGGCGTTCGAAAATGAGTGGTACTTAGATTCCATTGTGGTTGATCCTGAGTACCAGGGCATGGGGATTGGTGGCCAATTACTGGATGCCATCCCAGCATGTGCGCGTGCAGATAATAAGCGGGTCATTGGATTAAACGTTGATTTCGATAATCCTGGGGCTAAAGCGCTATATCACCGTCACGGGTTTGAAACCGTGGGGACGACGCAGATTGGGTATCATTGGTATGCCCATATGCAACGGTCCAGCGCAAGCAGAGAATCAGTCCGTGTCTAATCACTGAGCAAGCAATCTGTGCTAAATAAGTTAAGGGTTCAAGGTCATAATGCTGGCCTTGAACCCTTTTTTGTTGAGACGGCTTAATTAGTCAATGTAAAAACCAGCGTGTTTGTTAGAAAAACTCTAGCAAACACGCTGGTTTAAGTTAGATTATGAATTGCTGATGTTAATGGGTCCCGTTAGTTTGACGTACATTGAATTGATAAAACCAAGACCCTGTAATTGAAACCAGACGACACCAGAAGGATCACTAATTTCACCTTCGATGATGACGGCGCTCCGGTTTGGAACGGTGCCAGCAGGCCGGCCATATGGTTCTGAATAATAAGAGACTGACTGACCGTCAACAAAATCAATGGCACCACGAGCAGCAATGGGTTGAACGTCCCAATCGTGTTCTGGAAGTGGGGCTTCTTCGCGGGCAACTGTCTGGGCTGATTTAGAGCTCAGGGTAAACGCATTTGGTTTATACATCACCCATTGATTGATCCCCATGTTGTACCAAAATTCCCCGTTATCTGTGGCAATTCGTGAAAAGACCCGCCAAACGGAACCAATTGGCATTTCAAGCGCCTGAAGTTCACCATCTGGTTGATCATAAGTGGGGAGGTCTTCTTGAATGGTTGCATACATGTGGACCTTTTCGACTTCGGCCCAATCAGCCGTTCGGAAAAATAGGCGAACTTCTTGTTGATCGGTTGAAAAAACGCCGTCTAGATCCCCAGAATGCCGGAATAGTCGATAGTTGGCAAATTCTGGGATGTCAATTGTGTAATGATCACCGATATTACCACGAACTAATTTTGGATCTAACAGTGTATCACCGGAATCAACATCCGTGTAATAGACCCATACTGGAATCCCTTCAACTACTTGTTCATTCATAAGTCAATAACCCCGTCGCTTTTTGATTAATAGCTTTAGTATAGCGCAATCGAGCTGGGAAAGGTGACTGGATCCTCGAGGCTTGGAAAATCTTTTAGCAAACTTAAAATAACAGTACAAAAAAACTGGTCGGCTTCACCATGATGGTGAAGCCGACCAGTTTTTTTGTTGTGTTAATCGTTGTTTTTAGCAGGTTCGCTTTGTTCAACTGGTGCAGGAGAAGCTTGGTCATCCGCTTGAACACTGATGTCATCGCCATCCATAACGGCCAGTAAGTTATGGTCTGCTGGGTGATCAAGGAAGAAGTCGGCGATCCGATCTTCAAGTTGTTCCTGAATCACACGGCGAAGTGGGCGGGCCCCCATTGCTGGATTGTAGCCCAGTTCAACTAACTTTGTTTCAACTGGCTTTGTCACACGAATGTGCAAGTCACGGTTGGCTAACTGATCGTTCATGTCGTTTAACATAAGTTCAACGATCTGGCCCAGTGCTTCCTTATTAAGTGGATTGAACTCAACAATGTCATCAAACCGGTTTAAGAACTCTGGCTTAAAGTAATTGCTTAGTTTAGCCATCATGCTGGCATGAGAATCCGTTGATGCACCAAAACCAACACTACTTTCGCCCGTATCACCAGAACCGGCGTTAGACGTCATGATGATAATGGTATCTTTGAATGAAACGGTCCGCCCTTGAGAATCTGTCAGACGACCGTCATCCAGAATTTGCAGGAACATGTGCATAACATCAGGGTGCGCCTTTTCAATTTCATCAAGGAGAATCAATGAGTAGGGGTGCCGACGAACTTGTTCAGTCAACTGACCGGCTTCTTCGTACCCCACGTAACCAGGGGCAGAACCAATCAATTTAGAAACACTGTATTGTTCCATGTACTCACTCATGTCAAACCGAATCATGGCGTCACGTGAACCAAAGAGTTCATTCGCCAACTGCTTAGCAGTTTCAGTCTTTCCGACACCAGTGGGACCAACAAAGAGGAAGGAACCAATTGGACGACCCGTTTGGTTTAACCCAATTCGGTTCCGGCGAATGGCCCGGGCAACCTTGTTGACGGCTTGATCCTGACCAATGACGTGAGCCTCTAGGCGTTTATCAAGATCCTTAAGCTGGGTTTTTTCTTGTGCCTGAAGGTCGCTAACTGGGATGTCGGTCTTTTCTTCAATGATGTGTTCAATGTCACGATTGGTGACCGTAGCAGCATCATCAGGTTGAGGATTTTCGTCTGCTTCCTTTTTGGCCTTTTCAAGTTGGTTAACTTGATCACGGTAGTAGGCGGCCTTTTCGTAGTCTTCCTTATCTAGGGCAGACTGCTTGTGAGCTTCCGCGGTGTGAATCTTGTCCTCAAATGACGTTGGGTCCACGTTACGTAACGTTAAGTTCTTCTTTGAACCGGCTTCATCCATTAAATCAATGGCCTTATCGGGCAGGAACCGGTCTTGAATATAACGTGCGGAAAGCTTAGCAGCTGCATCAATGGCTTCATCCGTGTAGTGAACGTGATGGTAGTCTTCGTACCGCTTTTGAATTCCCTTTAAAATGGCAATGGTGTCTTCAACGGAAGGTTCTTCCACTTCGATTGGTTGGAACCGCCGGGCAAGCGCAGCATCCTTTTCGATGTCACGATATTCCTTTTGGGTGGTTGCACCAACCAGTTGGAACTCACCACGAGCAAGGGCAGGTTTCAACACGTTTCCGGCGTCCATGCCACCCTCAGCGTTTCCGGCGCCAACGACTTCATGAATTTCATCAATGAAGAGGATAATGTCGTCATTTTTTGAAACTTCACTCATCAATTGTTGCATCCGTTGTTCAAATTGACCGCGGATTCCGGTTCCTTGAACCAGTGAAACAACGTCTAAACGGATGATTTGCTTGTTTAACAGCTTTTCAGGAACATTACCGTTAACAATGGCTTGTGCTAAGCCTTCAACAACAGCTGTCTTCCCAACCCCAGCTTCACCAATTAAAACGGGGTTGTTTTTCGTCCGGCGGTTAAGAATTTCGATGACCCGGTCAATTTCGCCATCACGGCCGATCACGGGGTCAATCTTTCCGGCCTTTGCTTGATCCGTTAGGTTTAAACCATATTGATCAAGAAGGGGGTGTTTACTGTTTTTATTTCGCCCGCCGTTATTACCGCCACGGCCGGATTGCGTTTTAGGTCCCTGTTGGGCCTGTTGGAAATTGTTTTGGGCGCCGTTGCCACTTTGCATGGCAGAGAATAAATCGTCTAAGTTACCGAAACCAAATGGATCTTGAGCCATGTTTGCTCCTCCGTTTCCATTCATTAAATTATTTTGATAGTCTTGTAGTTTTTGATAGCAATCTTGACAAAGGTTAACTTGCATCTCTTGACCATTCATATTGAGACCCAAGTGGATGGTCGCTTCATTTTGTTGACAATTTTGACAAAGCATTCAATCACTCCTTTAAGATGACACGTGCTGGCACGTCAAGTGGTCGCACGGTGCTGAGGTGGTTGGTTTACATCAAACTCGTGTTTGACCAACCTTGACCTTTTACCAGTATTATACACGCTAACTAAAAGTGTGCAAGTCGTTTGCTTCTTTTTTTAGCACTTTATCTAAATGAGTGCTAATACGAGCAAAACCTTTGGTGGAATCAGAAAACTGACAGCATGGTATATCACTCATGAATTAATATTTGTCACCGTTTTTTAAGAAGTGTGTCATTAAAAAACTGGTAAGATATTTGCTAAGCGGTTTCTTTTAGTTTCAACTTTACGGAGTTAAAAAATCACTTTACACAAATGAATTAATGGAAGTAGGATAAGCTTAGGATGAACAAGGGAACACGAAATAAGGTAGATAATTTCGCAATTTTCATTGTCGCTTTGTGGATGACAATTATTTTGAATCAACTTTTTTTCGGGGCAGCAGGGATCCTTAATGACATTTCGAATCCAGCTAACAATGTAATTTCTAAACGGTGGCTAGTAGCCAACTTGGTGAAGTATTTGCTAAATGCTGGGCAAGCAATGTTATTTATTTGGATTGGCTACTCAGCAGGCAGCCAAAAGCGGGCGCTAAAAGTGGTTGTGACCAGTTGGTTAACAACCATTTTTGTCGGCTTTTTGGGGCTTTTGGGGTGGATGACTGCTGGCCAGTCAATGGGTTCTGGAACATTATGGCAAATATTTTTACCGATAATGCGAAATTCATATCCGTTGCTAACAGCAGCAGGAATTAGTGTGTTAGTAGCACCATTATTGACGAAAATCAGCGGTCACTATGTACGATTACTATGGCTCATCGTAGCGTTAGCATTTGGATTGCCGATGATTTTGAATCAAGATCTTTGGTGTTTTAATAATGGCGTTAACGTCATTAACTCAGTTTTATTGACCATGATTGGGGTATTAGTAAAGGTCAGACCGATTAAACTAGCGCACAGAAAGTGGTTATGGATAAGTGGTTGTTTTACCATTTTGGCGGGTGGATTAATGCTGATGATGATTCCTATCTCAGACACTGCACACCAAAACATTTCAACCGTTAATCGGTTCGTTACACAAAATTCATTGTTAACGATAGGGCTATCAGTTGCTACATTTCTTTATTTAATTAAGCTGAATCCATCGGTTAAAAAAAATCGCCAAAGTGTGTGGCAGCCGACCGGTTCGTTATTAGTGGTGACAACGATTGTTTTATTAGGGAACCCGACCTTTAATGATCTTTTGAATAAGACGTTTGGTTTTACCGTTCCGAGTCTTTATCGAAAGAAGTTATTGTTGTTTTTAGGATTGTGCGTTGGCATCCTGGTTGTGACGTATGTTGTTTCAATCATGATGAAACTGATAGTTAAAACAAAGTGGTGGCAACAACTTGTTAATCAAATAGTGATGGTGATTAATGATGTTTGGACAAAACCAAGCGCTGTTACGACCGGAAGAATTAAAGAATGGATCCTTAAACACCGTCGTGGCTTGTGGACAACAGGGGCATTTTACGGATTGGCATTAGCGTCCATCACATTAATGAATACAACGGGAAGTTACGTTAATCTTTTTTTCTACACAGTGCTATTCAGAGAGCCGGTTCTCTGGTTTAACATCTTATTTATTGCTTCTTTCTTTTGGTTATTGCTGGCATTAACGAAGCGATACTGGGTTTCACTGTTGACCACGATTACAGCGGTTGTCATTGTGATCATCGCTAACGTGCTTAAAATCAAGACGCGGGAAGAACCAATCTTACCATCTGATATGGCAGAAGCTAAGGCATTGGGAAGCCTGCTAAAGATGGTTGGACTAGACGTTGTTATAAGTAGTGTGGTTTTAATCGTCGTTCTTGCTGTTGTGATGATCTGGCTGGAGTTGCGCGTTCCTCAACAATTAAACTTATCATTACGCTCTCGTGGGGTATTGGTGTTGGTTGCATTTGTTACTTTTGGATCAACATTTTTTTGGAATCATAATCATTCAGTTTTTATGGGTGTTACCAACGTTGTTGATGATTCGCGAGAATTTTTTAACCAAGAAGAGGGTGCGCAAAAAAACGGACCAATTATTCAGTTTTTAAATAATGTTGACGTATCTGTGATGCCTGAACCAGATGGTTATTCTAAGACTGAGATTGATCGAATTGTGCGGCGGTATCAGCATGAAGCAACAACAATTAACCGGACTCGAACGGGCACATTGAAAAACCAAACGGTAATCATGAACCTCAGCGAAAGTTTTTCTAATCCAAATCGAGTGCCTAATTTGACAGTGACGCCGAACCCAATCCCGTACATTACAAAGTTAAAAAAACAAACAACTTCAGGATTGATGTTGAGTTCCGGTTATGGTGGTGGAACGGCTAATATGGAGTATCAGGCGTTAACGGGGATGGCAATTAGTAACTTTTCACCAACATTACCAACACCATATACGCAATTAGTGACGACTTTGAAGCAAGCACCAGCGCTTACGAATCAATTTGACTATTCATCTGCAATTCATCCTTACATTGGCGTTTACTATAATCGGGTTGCTGTTTATAAAAAGTTTAATTTTAATAAATTTGCTTACGTGGGCAGTAAATATCCAATTAAAAACCAATATAAAATTGGGACAAGCGACTATTTGTCTGATAAAACGGCCTATGCAAATACGCTTAAGCAAATCAATGCACGTAAAGGTGGCCAATTTATCAACCTAGTGACGATGCAAAATCATTATCCGTTTACTGACAAGTATCCGGTTCATGATTATACAGCTTCCGGAACGGCGTTCACCTCTGACCAAGGGCAGCAGCAAATCGAGACTTACGCACAGGGGTTATCCTATACTGATACGGCTGTTAAAGCGTTTAAGCAGAAGCTCGATAAGATAAAAAAGCCGATTATCTGGGTTTGGTATGGTGATCACTTGGCTAGCCTTTACGATGGTGATTCAATGACCAAATACGGGCTTCGGTTGCATGAAACAGATTATTTTATTTATGCCAACAAGTACTCGCGAACACATGGTTATAAACAATCTAATGATGCATATGTTAGCTCAAATGATTTTTCAGCGATGACCATGGAACAAGCAAACACCAAAGTTTCACCATATTATGCATTATTAACGCGTGTTCATCAGCAATTGCCAGCGTTAACGGTGAACACTTCTGTCGGCAATACAGGTTCCTTCTTGAATGGAAGTGCACAGTTTGTAAACCACCGCGGCCGAATCGTTTCAGAAGAATCACTGACGAAACATCAGCGGCAGTTGTTGCATGACTACCGGTTGATTCAATACGATATTGTGGCTGGTAAGCAATACGCGTTAAAGACGCATTTTATGAAGTAGATTAGAGGTCTGATTGATCGTTGGGCTGGATTGAGAGTCCCCGCTAATTTAATCGCAGACTTTCAGTTGCACCTTGATTTAAGATTGTTCATAATGAAAGAATTGATGGGTTGCCATCATTAACCTAGTGGATAATTAAAGGAGCACGACTCATGATGAAGTTTTCATTTGCACAACGTTCGAAGGGAAAACTTTATGGTGGGTACGTGCTCTTTTTCTGTCTTTTTTTTGCAGTGACGTACGGTGTTGACCTCATGTTTGGGTACTCATTAATCTCGACACACGATGTCCTTCATCAGCATGTCCCGATTATGTTGTCGTACCGGCAATTACTGGTTGACTGGTTGCATCATTTGGCGGCAGGGCCGACCCAGTGGTCCTGGCACATTGGCCTTGGTGCAGATACCGTTCAAACGTTTTCCTACTATGTTATTGGCGATCCGTTTGCTTATTTGAGTCTCCTTTTTAAAAAATCCTCATTGATCTTGGGGTTCCAGATCATTTCCATCCTGCGCGTTTTTTGTGCGGGACTAAGTTTCACATATTGTGCTAGCCATTTACGTCTGAAAAATTGGAGTATTTGGCTGGGTGCGTTGGTGTACCTGAGCAGTGGCTTTGCCATCTACGCCAGTCTGTTTCAACCGTTCTTTATTAATGCGTTGATTTTACTACCGTTACTCATTGTTGCAATTGAAGCTGTGCTTCAAGGACGGTCAGCGTGGGGCTTTGGGATTGTCGTGTACTTTGCGATTGCGGTTAACTTTTATTTGGCCGCACTTTTAGCCGTTGGCGGGATCGTGTATCTGGTGCTTCGCTGGTGCGAACTACCACAACCCTTTAGTAAACGAAATTGGCGAAATTTGGGCCGATTAGCGGTGAGCGGATTACTTGGCGCAGTAACCACCGCCTGGATTACTGTTCCTGAATTGGCTGCGTTGCAAGCATCACCACGCTTTGACGTTCCGTTTGCCAGTGGCATGAAGTTTTATTCCTTACAGTACTATTTGAGTTTGCCGAGTGCGCTAGTGGGTAACGTTAATGTCGACCCGTTTTGGTTAAACACACTTTCCGTTAACATGCTGCTGTTGGTCGTTATTTGGACGTTGCTGCACCATCGCCAGTTTCCATTGGTCAGTCGCACGATGATCCTTGCTGCGGTCATGGCATTATTGCCAATGTTTGCCGCAACGTTAAACGGGGCGACGTCGCCCTCAAATCGGTGGCTGTTCTTAATGTCATTACCGATGGCATTAATGATTGCGACCTTTAGCGAACAATTAGGGGAAATGACCCTGGAAGACTGGCTCCCGATTTTGAAATGGACGGGTGTTGTCTTGATTCTGATGTTGATCAGTGCGGTCATCATGCAGGGCACTTCAACAACCTTGTTACCACAATTATTATTTCTGGTGGTCTACGCAGGAATTTTTGTCGCTGGGACGGTTCGGCCGGCGTTACTGAAACCGCGTGTCTTGTTGTCATTAGTGGTGGTGAACATCTTTGTTGCGTTTAACTTTGAAAATACGGCGTATGACATTCATCAATTCCTCCCCCGTGGGGAAGCAGCGACCCTAATTAATGAGCCGTACGGAACGGCGCCAAGTGCGCTTGCCTCACAACCAACGTTAGCGGCGCAGGCTGGGGAAACAACGCCAAACGCACCAAGTTTTTACCGCTCCAGCAATGTGAGCAACTTTGTGACGGCGGGGGATTCCGCGGCAGCCGAAGATAACATTATCGCGAACAATT
This sequence comes from Furfurilactobacillus entadae, assembly GCF_045862745.1. Lineage (NCBI taxonomy): Bacteria > Bacillati > Bacillota > Bacilli > Lactobacillales > Lactobacillaceae > Furfurilactobacillus > Furfurilactobacillus entadae. The sequence goes on from NZ_BQXN01000023.1 coordinate 28,208, forward strand.
TTTTAACGACCCAATCAAACACGAGCTCGTTTTATTCGTTACAAAATGGGGCCTTAACCCAGTTTAGTCACGATTTATTGAACAACCAGCGGGAATTGAACTTACCGATTCAACAGTTTGATGATCGAACCCGGGTCCTAAACTTCTTGGGCGTACGCGATCTTTACGCAAATTCACCGCTATCATCTGAAACAAACCTTCCGGCGAATTATGAACCGGCGTACGGCGAGACAACTCGTTTAAATGAAGGTTTCTATGGGCAGAATGGGGATGTTCAGGTTTATCAAACGACGGCTAACTTTCCGCTGGTCTATTTTCAACCGCATGTCATTAGTAATCAAACTTACACAGCAATGGACGCCAATGAAAAGGAAGCCAGTTTATCGGCAGCGACGGCGATTGCAGATCCAAGTGGACTGAAGCAAACGACACTGACGCCACAGAGTGTTGTTATTCCGTACCAAATGTATGATAGTCAGGAAAATCTTGTCAGCACCAGCGGATTGGCACATACGAACAAGAATGATGCCTATACACTGTATATCCCGCATGCAAAGCAGTACGCGGGAATGGAAGTTCGCGCACTAATCACGGATGTGACGTATAATGAACCCAGTTTGCGTGATCGAATTGCCATTGATAAGCTCTCGTCGGGTGGACTAAATGGGGTGTTGTCCTCCGGCAGTAATCAAACGGATGTTCACGGGACGTGGGATGCCTTCAAACGGGATGTTGCCGTTGGTTCACCGAACAAGGCGTGGCGGATCACCATTACTAATGGTGATGTAACGAACTCATTGGCCCAAATTCCTGAAACCAATTTGAGTGAGTTTGAACCAACAACGGCCGGGGTTTTAAACCTTGGCTGGGTTGGTAAACATCAACTAACGAACGGGATGAAGCTACAACTGGGGCAGGTCGGTCAATACACGTTTAAACTGCAACTTGTGGGCTTACCAATGGCGAGTGCTTATGATAAACAAGTTCAACAAATTCAACGAAACGGCTTGCAACAATTAAAATTGGGTCATAACCGGGTAACTGGACATGTGACAACGACGCAGGCCGGCGTCCTGACCTCCTCCATTCCGTATGCGAAGGGCTGGTCTGCAACGATTAACGGCCGGCCCGCAAAAATTATCAAAACAGACCGAGCCTTTGTCGGAATCAAACTGTTAAAAGCCGGTCATCAGCAGGTGGTGTTAACCTACCACACACCAGGACTAACGGTGGGCGCACTGATCACCGGAGTAATGGTTGTGCTTCTGGGGCTTCTTGCGAGCGGGTTGGCTGTTAGCCGGCTCATTGACCGTCGATCGAAAGGAAATGAATGAGATGAATGAAGACTATGCAGCAAAATTGGAACAATTGCACGACGGCACGTTGGATGAATTGACGGTTACGCCTGATCAGTTCATGGCGTTTCAACAGGCGTTAATGAACGTGGAGTATCGGCAACGAATTGTGGGTGCTGCAACGCGCGGCGGGGAAGTAACGTACCATTACCAAACGGATTAAGTGATGGACTAAAGGCGATTCCTCAACTAAATAAAGTGTTTGTGAAGTGAAGTTAACCCCGTCAAGCTGGTTGGTAATCAGTTTGACGGGGTTAACTTGTCATGGGGGAACACTGTTGAGGCCGTCTTTAAGCGCGATGATAAGGACGCTCACTGCGACTAAAAAAAGTTTTAGGGTCTAGACCATTGATGTGATAAGGTTAACAATGGTAACGCTTACTTTGTGCAAATAAATTCATTTGCGAAAGCTTGTATTTTGTAAAAAACATATGCTACTATGATACAGAAGGTGATTGGTAAATCGCCGTTTTCACGGCAAAGAAATCCCTTACAAATTTAAGAGAACTAAGGAGATTAATTATTATGGAATCTAAAGACTTTCACGTTATTGCAGACACAGGTTTACACGCACGTCCAGCCACTTTGCTGGTTCAGACTGCTTCCAAGTTTTCTTCAGAAATTAACTTGGCTTACGATGGCAAGTCAGTTAACTTGAAGTCAATCATGGGTGTTATGTCACTTGGTGTTGGTAAAGATGCTGATGTAACAATCTCAGCTGAAGGCGCTGACGAAAAAGACGCCATCAACGCAATTTCAGAAACCATGACAAAAGAAGGTTTGTCTGACTAATGACTCAGAAGCTTAGCGGGATTGCCGCAAGTAATGGTGTTGCCGTTGCTTCGGCCTACATGTTAGTTGATCCGGACTTAACGTTTGAAAAGAAGACGATTTCCGATGTTGATGCTGAAAAGGCACGGTTGCACAGTGCTTTAGATGCTTCAATTGAAGAACTGCAACAGATTAAAGCCGTTGCTGAAAAGAATTTGGGTGCTGAAGAAGCTGAAGTTTTTGAAGCGCACATCACGATTCTGACCGATCCAGAAATGATTGGGCAGATGGAAAGCAAGATCGATTCTGATAAGGTTAATGCCGAACAAGCACTGAAGGAGATCACGGATTCATTTATTATGATCTTTGAAGGCATGACCGATAATGCTTATATGCAGGAACGGGCAGCTGACGTACGTGACGTAACCAAACGGGTTATGAGTCACTTGCTGGGTAAGAATTTACCCAATCCTGCTTTGATTAACTCTGAAGTAATCATCGTGGCTCACGATTTGACGCCTAGTGATACCGCACAACTGGACCGGAAGTACGTTAAGGGCTTCATTACGGATCTTGGTGGGCGGACATCACATTCGGCAATTATGAGTCGGACCCTGGAAATTCCTGCTGTCGTTGGGACTGAAATTGCCACAACGGCCATTAAGCAAGGTGACCAGGTGATTGTTGACGGTCTTGATGGTGTCGGTGTTGTTGATCCATCAGCTGATGACATTGCGACCTTCACCAAAAAGGGTGATGATTTCACTAAGCAAAAGGCTGAATGGGATAAATTACGTGACCAACCATCCGTTTCTAAGGATGGCAAGTCATTCACGATTGCTGCAAACATTGGGACTCCCGATGACATCACTGCTGTTAATGATAACGGTGGGGAAGCAGTTGGCTTATTCCGTTCAGAGTTCCTGTACATGGATAGCTCTGAATTACCCGATGAAGAGACTCAATTCAAGGCCTACAAAAAGGCCGCCGAAGACATGCACGGTAAGCAAGTGGTTGTTCGGACCATGGATATTGGTGGGGACAAACACCTTGACTACTTACCATTGCCTGAAGAAATGAATCCGTTCTTGGGTTACCGGGCCATTCGGATCAGTTTGAACCAACCAGACTTATTCCGGCCACAGTTGCGGGCATTATTGCGTGCCTCTGCCTTTGGGAACATTGCAATTATGTTCCCAATGATCGGAACGGTTGACGAATTCAAACGTGCACGAGCAATCTATGATGAAGAACGTCAAAACCTCATTAACGATGGCGTCAAAGTGGCTGACCACATGGACGTCGGAATGATGATGGAAGTGCCGGCGGCGGTCCTAATTGCGGACAAGTTGGCTAAGTATGCAGACTTCTTCAGTATTGGAACCAATGATTTGATTCAATACACCTTTGCTGCTGACCGTGGTAATGAACACGTGTCTTACTTGTATCAACCACTCAACCCATCGTTGTTACGGTTAATTAAACAAGTGATTGACGCGGCTCATGCTGAAGGTAAGTGGGCAGGGATGTGTGGTGAAATGGCCGGCGACCAGGTTGCCGTTCCATTGTTAATGGGCATGGGCTTGGACGAGTACTCAATGAGTGCAACGTCAATGCTTCAAACTCGTTCATTAATGAAGCGGTTAGACACTGTTTCAACAGCATCCTTGGTCGAAAAGGCTCTTGATGCGGAAACAAACGATGAAGTGACCGCTCTTGTTAATGACTACATGAAACAAATTGTTGATTAGTTGAACGATTAGGGGGAACCAGTCCATTTATGGGCTGGTTCTTTTTTGTGGAAAAGTTAATTTTTAGCATTAAATGGTTGATTGGCAACGTTGTGATTGGCATCGCATGGTGGACTAGTTTAGAATGATTAGGAATAGACATCATTCGGATTTGCTATCTTTGCAGCCAATCCGTATAATGTAACTTGATTATTTTAATGGATGAAACAATGAACTTGACGACTGACGAAGAGGAAGGGGGCACCAGCGTGAATATCGGGATATTTACTGATACATATTTTCCGCAGGTAAGTGGTGTGGCCACTTCCATAAAAACGCTTCGTGACCAATTAGAACAAAATGGTCACTCAGTGTACATCTTTACGTCAACAGACCCGAAGGTTGATAAGGACGTGTATGAACGGAATATTTTTCGGTTTCCATCAGTTCCGTTCGTTTCATTCACTGATCGGCGCATTGCCGTCCGGGGGATGTTTCATGCGTTGCAAATCGCTAAGGATCTCCACCTTGACATTATTCATACGCAGACCGAGTTTTCGATGGGCTTAATGGGGAAATTCATTGCCCATACGTTAAAAATCCCCGTTATCCATACGTACCACACAATGTATGAAGATTATTTACACTACATTGCAAACGGAAAATTATTACGGCCACGACAGGTTAAAACCATGACACGTGGCTACCTGCGCGGGGTTGAGGGGGTTGTGGCACCGTCTGAACGAGTGCTGACAACCTTGACGGCTTACGGCGTCAAAACGCCGATCCGGGTTATTCCGACCGGTGTGAATTTGCCGCAGTATGAACAAGTTAAGGCAAATCATCTCCGTGAGCAGTTCGGTTTTTCAGCGACAACGCCGGTATTGCTTTCCTTATCACGGCTTGCGTTTGAAAAGAATATTCATGAAATCATTATGGCGTTACCAGATGTGCTGGCTGAACAACCAACGGCACAATTGTTAATTGTTGGTGACGGTCCGGCGCGTGAAGATCTGGAAGAACAGGTTAAGACCATGAAGTTAGCGGATCACGTCACGTTTACTGGTGAAGTTGCTAATGATGAAGTTTACCAATACTATCAGATGGCAAACGTCTTTGTTTCGGCCAGTGATTCAGAGTCACAGGGGCTTACGTACATCGAGGCGATTGCTGCGCACACGCCAATTGTGGTGATGAGTAGTCCGTACGCGGATGACCTATTAACAGTTCCGGCAGTCGGGCAAACCTTTCATCAACAGGATGAATTGGTGCACGCGGTGTGCGACTACCTAGCTAACCGGGTTGACTTGTCAGATCGGTCGGTGCGTCAACGGATCCTGTACGAGATTTCTGCAGATGCCTTTGGAAAACGAATTATTCAGTTCTATGCCGATGCGCAGTTAATCTATCAGGAAGATAGTGAAAAATCAGCCAAGTTGAGTGATTAACTTTGTCAAACACGTGTTGCCGGCTGGCGGTTAGTCAGTTGGGAACACGTGTTTTTTAAACTAAAGGAATGTTTGAGGAGTCAGTAATGTTACGAATTAACATGTTTTCAGCGGCAACGTCTGTCCCTGGCCAGGGGGTCGGCAGTGCTTACATGGAGCTGGTCAAATTATTGAGAGATAATTTTGATGGTGAGTTTGATGTGCGGATCAATAAGTGGGGGCGCGCTGACATCACACACTATCACACAGTGAATTTTCCCTACTATTTATCGACTTTTTTACCCGGTCGCGGACGAAAAATTGGGTACGTGCATTTTTTACCGGAGACCATGGAGGGGAGTCTTAAACTGCCACCGGTCGCTAAGCAAATCTTTTATCACTACCTGATTTCGTTTTATAAGCGGATGGATCACATTGTGGTGGTGAACCCCACGTTTATTCCTAAGCTGGAAGCTTACGATATTCCCCGCGGGAAAATTACGTACATTCCGAATTTTGTGGCCAAGAGTGAATTCTATGAAATGACTCCAGAAGAAAAGGTGGCCACCCGGGACCGCTATCACTATGATCAAAAGCGCTTTACGGTGCTAGGAATTGGTCAAATTCAGGAACGAAAAGGTGTTCGTGACTTCATTACGTTGGCAAAGAACAATCCTGATGTGCAGTTTATCTGGGCTGGCGGATTTTCGTTTGGCCGGATCACAGATGGGTATGCTGATTTAAAACGGGTGGTGGATAATCCACCGGCAAACTTGTCATTCCCTGGGATTGTGGATCGGGAAGCCCTAGTGGATTATTACAACATGGCTGACTTATTTTTATTACCGTCGTATAATGAACTGTTTCCAATGTCGGTGTTAGAAGCATTTAGCTGTGGAACACCAGTGTTACTGCGTGATCTGGATCTTTACCGTGCCATTATTGATGGCTATTACGAAAGCGCGAGTAACGTGAGCGGGATGCAGCAGAAGCTGACCGCGTTACAAACAAATCCAGCGGGGATGAAGCATTTGCACGATCAGGCCTTATTGGGGGCGGATGAATATTCTGCTAGCCATTTGGCTCAGATCTGGCACCGGTTCTACCGCGAACAGGCAGGAGAAAAGTAGGAATGTCACGACGAAATCGCATTGTTTTAGTGATCATGTTGTTGATTGGGATTGGGATTTTTGCGTATTCACTTCGCAACGTCGCGTTGGCGCAAGTTATTCATGATTTTTTGAACATCAACGGGTGGTGGCTCCTGGTCGCGGTGCTCTGCATGGTCGGGTACCTGCTGATTGAAGCGCGAATTATGCAGGTGTTTGTTAATGACAGAATTAGTGGGTTTACGTTTAAAGACGCACTTCGCATTCCGCTTATCGAACAACTCTTTAATGGGATCACACCGTTTTCTAGTGGGGGCCAACCAGCACAACTGATTGCCATGATTCAAACGGGGGTGGATGGTGGCCGGGCGAGTTCTGTCTTGTTAATGAAGTTTGTCGTTTATCAGGGCATGATCGTGATCAACTTTTTGATCGCACTCACAATTGGCTTTCAATACCTTGCAGAAAAGCTGCATTACTTGGCGCTTTTCGTGGTTTTTGGCTTCTTAATTCACCTGGTTGTGATCCTCGGACTGCTGATGATTATGTTCTGGCATTCGATGACCAAACGCTTAGTGAATCTTTGCATGAAACCATTGGCGTGGTTTGTTAAGCCAGAACGATATGAGCGTTGGCGGGTAACACTGGATGAGAAGATTGATTCTTTTTATTTAGAAAGTCTCCGCATTAAGTCACAATGGCGCCTCATGGTTCACGTGGCGTTATTGACAATGGCTCAGCTGGCAATTTACTACCTCATTCCATACTTCATCATGTTGGCGCTGGGGTATAGCCACGTTAATATTCTGATGGTAACGGCGCTACACGTGCTCATTGTCATGGTGATTTCACTGTTTCCAATTCCTGGTGGGGCAGGGGGCGCCGAATTCAGTTTCGAAGCACTCTTTGCAAGTTACGTGACTAGCCGCTCAAAGTTGGTGTTGGCAATGATTTTATGGCGGATCATTACGTATTACCTGGGGATGTTCTCCGGGATGTGGGCAATGGCTTTAAAACCGGATCGTGTGACTGAGCGACCGACGAACCGCAAAGAACTAATGAAACAACAAGAGGGAAACAAATGAATGATGAAGAAAAAACACCGCTAGAAACGATTATAGGACGGCTTCGGGCCATGCAGTTTGATCGTCATCAAACGATTCAAACACGATACTTTGAGCAATTTGGCGTTCCCGTTTGCAAAGTCTCATTGGATCACCTAACGGGAGAGTGGCAGGTTCAGGATGCGCGAACAACACCAGCCTTTAGTTACGACAATGTCGATATGGTGGCTGTTGTGATCTATGATGCACTCAACGAATTTGAAGCCGTCTTTTAAATTTCGGCTGACAACTAAGAATTTATGAAGAACCCCGCCAATGTTTGAAATTGTGCGGGGTTTGTCTATAATATGGATTTGTTGAGTTTAAGCTTGATTAAAGCTTCGCTTTAGCAATTTTAGCGATCAAATTGATAACGAGCCCCTAGACATGGTGTTATGTGAGGGGCGTGGAGGACTAACACATGGCGAAATTCTTCAAGGGCCTGTATGCCAAATTAAATACGACCCTCGGCTTTTTTATCCTGACAACGGTGTTGTTTTGGTTGAAAACATACCTTGCGTACCGGACAAAGTTTACATTAGGTGCAACGACGCCGATTCAGCAGTTCATTTTGATGCTGAATCCAATTCCAACGGCGCTGCTGTTGTTCGGGATCGCACTGTATTTTCGGGGAAAACTTGCCTACTGGTTGATGATGATCATCGACTTCCTTCAAAGTTTGTGGTTATTTTCCAACATTTTGTACTACCGTGAATTTTCGGATTTCCTGTCAATGGGGATCATGAAAGGTTCCGGTGCGGTTGATAATAACCTTGGGAAGTCGTTGGCGGGAATTCTTCACGCGACGGACTTCCTTGTGTTCCTTGATGTGGCATTCTTAATTGTCATGTTATTGACCAAACTGATCAAGGTAGATAAGCGGCCCTTAAAGAAGCGGTTCGCCGTGACCATGACGGTTTTTGCAATGGCCTTGATGATGACGGATTACGGATTGTCTGTAAACGACCGGTCAGGGTTATTGACCCGGACATTTGATAATAACTACATTGTGAAGTACTTAGGGTTAAACGAGTACGCAGTCTTTAATATTTATCAAACGCACCAACAAGAGACCAGCCGGGAAAGAGCCTCAAAGGACGATCTCCAGGCGGTCAAGACGTACCTGAAGGAAAATCCGGCGGGGGAAAACTTCCAATACTTCGGGAAAGAACAAGGGAAGAACGTGTTTGTCTTCCATTTGGAAAGTTTCCAACAATTCCTAATTGATTATAAGTGGAAGAACCAGGAAGTAACGCCAAACATTAACGCGTTCTATCACGATCAGAACACAACAGCGTTTGATAACTTCTATAACCAGGTTGGTCAAGGGAAGACCTCTGATGCAGAAATGATGATGGAAAACTCCCTTTATGGTCTGCCAACTGGGTCTGCCATGGTGACATATGGGTCATCAAACACGTTCCAAGCTGCACCATCAGTATTGGCCCAGCATGGGTATACAACGGCCGCAATGCACGGGGATGTCCCAAGTTTCTGGAATCGTGGAAACACATATAAGGCATGGGGCTACGAGAACTTCTTTAGTAAAGCCTTCTATCCTAATGCGGATAAACCAAGTAATAACGTTGGGTATGGGTTAAAAGACAAGATCTTCCTTGATGATTCTTCTAAATATATTGAACAGCTCCCACAACCGTTCTATGTTAAGGTGATTACGGTCACGAACCATTATCCTTATTTGTTGGGCAAAAAGGACGCTTCCTTCCCAAAGACCAATACTGGGGATGACACTGTGGATGGGTACGTTGTCACAGCCCATTATCTGGATCAGGCGTTTGGTGAGTTTATTAATTACCTGAAGAAGGCGGGGATGTACGATAATTCAATGATTGTCGTGTATGGTGATCACTACGGGATTTCAAATAACCACCGTCCTGCAATTGCAAAGCTCCTTGGGAAGAAAACCGTTACGGATTACGACCTTGCCCAGTTCCAAAAGGTGCCATTTATGATTCATGCACCTGGTGTGCAGGGCGGCGTGAACCATACGTATGGTGGTGAGATCGATGCATTGCCAACCATGATGGACTTACTCGGCATTAAGACGACTGGCAATTACATCATGATGGGACAAGACATGCTGTCGACACAGCGGAACCAAATCGTACCGTTTAGAGATGGTAACTTCGTAACGCCGAAGTATACCAAGGTCGGAAACAAGGTCTATGATACAAGTACCGGAAAACTGTTATCGTTGACTGACGCGCAGAAGAAGGAAGTTGCGGCAGATCAGGCTCACGTTAATAAGGTTCTGGGCTTGTCGGATAAGATCATTACAGGGGATCTCCTTCGTTTTTACACGCCAACGGGCTATAAAAAGGTGGATAAGGCCGATTACGACTATTCAGTAAGTGCAACAAAGGCACGACTGAAGAAGGAACAAAAGGAAAATCCAACTAGCGCAAAGGCCAAGAATGGCGGTAAAACAACAACGAACGACTACAGTACGGATGCACCTGAAGTCGCTAAAACTAAGTAACAAAAAAAGATTCCACAATTTGTGGAATCTTTTTTTGTTCGGAAATCCTTTGTGGGTGGATGAGGTTGGTCGGGATTTTACCGGGAAATAACGACTTCGGTGAAGTGGAGTTACTTTAAAAGCGAACAAATTTGCAATTGGAACCGGATTATTGTTGGATATCCCGGATGTGAATCTCGTTTTAAGGCCGCTTTTTTGCAAATTGGTGCTTGACCGGTCTAGGGTGCTTTGATAAGATAGCTTATGTTGTCAGGGAGTGCTTGAGCGACAAGCGATTGATCGAATATTTCCTGATAAAAAAAGCTTGACGATTTCAAAGCCAAATGATATAGTAATTAAGTTGTCTTGAGGCAACGAGTTAGATCTTTGAAAACTGAACAACGTTTCGACGAATCAAATGTGTAGGGTCTTTGACCGAAAGTTCAAAACAATACAATTGTGAAGTCAATTCACTTTATAACCAAGTAACAAAAACAAGAGTTAGTTCAAATAACTCATTAATTTGAGAGTTTGATCCTGGCTCAGGATGAACGCTGGCGGCGTGCCTAATACAAGCAAGTCGAACGCATCTTCGTTTTTGATTGACGGTGCTTGCACTTG
>NZ_BQXN01000024.1:0-37455 GCF_045862745.1 Furfurilactobacillus entadae
TACCACGCTTTAGCTCTCGAGAAATTGTGGCAGGGCTTCTTTTCAACGCCTTCGCAATCCGGCGGATTGAAAAATGTAGTCCTTGGTAAAGATAGATGAGCTCACGTTCACGTATGGTAAGATGACAATAAGGGCTCATAGCTGTTTTCCTCCGTTGGTTTGTTTTCCCAAACACCATTATACGGGAGACTCAGTTATGAGCCTTTATATGTGTTGCACTTAAATTGTAAATTCGCGTGTAATTAAAATGGTAAGTCTGAACCATCATCAATCGTTTCACGTTCACTATTCTGTGGTTCTACAAAGGGGTCAGGTGGTAGCTGTTGTTTCTCCGAGAACAGACTGTTATTGTCCAATGCTTCTTCAAGCTGTTCAATGTCATAAGTATCTTCTTGGTGGTAGTAGTCTTCATCCAATTTAAACCCAATCTGCTTTGACAAGGATACATGGCCACCACTCTGATTAACTCGTTCAGCTTCTTCACTGACATCAGTCACATGGTTGTTTATCTGATCGTCTACAATACTCTGCAAGTACCTAACTGGATTAGTAATGTGTGGCTTCACACTCATTTCAGCAGCAGCCAACTTTAACAGTCGTCTAGCATTTACCCTATCAGTATGTTGCTCCAGTTTCTTCAAACTATCATTCAGAGCAAGCTTATCTATATCAATCAGGTACTGTTTACTTGGATGACGTTGTTCAATAGCAGTTATTACTGCCTCATTCAAATCAGCATCTATTTTAGGTACTTCTTGTTTTGACTTTGATTTTTGAGTTTTTGAATTAAAGGGAACAATCGGGCCCACTTGGTCAAAGTGAGCTTCTTGTTTTTTATTGCTTGTTATTATTGATTGTTTATTAGTGCTTGTTACTATGCCCTTCACCGTACCATGGTTTAGGGCACCTGGTGAGAATACCTCTATATCAGCATTCGTATTTTCAGAATCGCTTAAGACCGGCTTTTCTGAATCATCCCACCGTTCGCCCTCAGGGGCACCTGGTGGAGTACTCTCTTTCATCTTAACTTGAGGCGTATCAAATACATCATAGTCATAAACAAAACGTCCTTGCTTTCGGCTTCTGTGCATTGAAACAAGCCCGTACTGACGTAATTCCTTAACTGCATTGGTGTACTGCTTATCAGACAATACCGCTCGTTGCTTAAGCTCAGCTGCACTAAAACGCCACTCTTTGGTGTTATCTAACATAATAATCCACAAGGAAAGAGCATTTTTGCTTAATACCTTACCGGCCTCGGTATATACGTCCATATCAATGTTCAAAAAACGTCTCATTTGCTTAGCGCTACGCCTATTAACTGACATTTCATTTCTTCCTTTCCTTGATTAAATTATGGTAGTTTATGTGTAACTATTCTGATAATCATCTATCGAAAGTGATTCTAAAAACTGAGCTGGATCCTTACTAGGTATGCTATTTCGTGTTGGCAATATTTTGACTATCTCCTTGCTACCACTGACTTCAACATTACATCCATATGAATGAAGAACGGGTTCACCCCCCGGGGTCAAAAATGTTAAAAATTACTCTCCGCCACAAGAAAATGGTACTGTGTGTGCTCCTCTCACTATCCATAAGGGGCGGGGGTAGATTCATACAACCGTACTCATAAGTACACTTGTTATTGTTTGCAAAATGGAGCCTTTCAAAAGTTTTTAATTACTGCATTTTCAGAGAGCGAGACGCACATGTGTGAGCTCTCTCATTTAGCACTAGGCCGCCCCCCTAAATTGTTTACATAATGACCTTTAATAAATCCGTTATCGTTTAGAACGACAACGACATAGCCTAATCGATAATTATTTCATACCCGTTAATCTCGCGGATATGAATTGCTTTGAATGACCTTTCTCGATGGTCACTTTGCTTATCCCAAAGACAACAAAACTGAATCAATTAACTTGATCCAGTCCGATAGTCAGTCTGCATTAGCAAGCTATTGCTTAAACAACTCATCGATACCCTTGTCAGCTTGTTCAAGTAGATCAAGAACAGCCTGTGCATTGTACTCCGTAGCTCACTCTGGCGGTCCTCTTCCCAAGCGACACCAAAAGCATTATCGTTAGTGGGGTTCCAATTCCATTTAACTAGCTCCTCATCAATTGCTTCGTCATAATCAAACAGCACTCTCACTAAGTCACGTGCCTTCAATAACGTGTACTGCAAGTCATTTAAATCATACTGTGGTTCAGCATCCAGTTGTTTCATTGGTCGAATCCTCCACATTCATCTATAGTTCCACACACGACTTTTAAACAGCCACTGTGGCCACTCTACTTATTTCCGGGTAAACATATACCGGCGAACCGGTTCATGTGCTCAGTTCCTTATTCATACGCCTGTAAATCAGGCTCAAAATTGATGCTGATAGTTTTCCCTACCCAAATTGTTCAAGTCCAAAGAACTCTGATAGTAACGACTTACCACCTTGACGCTCTCTCTGATGGCTGATACTCACGGTTAGTCGTACGATGAACAGCATGGTTTCATTATTCATGTAGTCCGTTAAGAACTCGTAAGGCTCTTTGATGAGTTCATCAATGCCTTGTTTATGAATCATCCGCATGGTAGAAAAATAGTCTTTCCAATCAGCACCAGGTTTTAAGTAATCCTTATCAACTGGGAAGATGTTCATAAATTCTCGAGGCGTGTAATGCTTCAGTATCTCCACCACATGAAACATTGCCCGTAGGTCTGCTTCACTATCCCGATTACGATAGCCAAAATTGGTACGTTTAACCTCGTAGTAGATCACTTTGCGCCATTCTTCCTTTTGTAATGCTGCTAATTTAGTTGATCCCATTAGCGTAGCAAAGGCTTGCTTCGCCTTAATGATCTGACGCTTTTCTGCCCTGGTTAGTAATTGATAACGTTCTTCTTGATCCATCCTAGTAAGCCTCTTTCTTTGTCCGTCCACACTGTCCACACTTGTAACAGCGGTACTTACTGCCGTTCATGGTCATGGTGCCAACATACACATAGCGGTGGCCACGGATAACACATAGTAGTTTATTCAGCATGAACCTCATCCCCCAATCTGGCTTACTGAAATCAGCACCGCCACAAGCATCACACCGTAGTAGAGCACCGCTAACCAAAGCTGATTGACGGGGATGTGCGTGTAGTCTGCCACATTGTTTAGAGTCCGTTGTACTGTCTTAAGCATTGCTGACCACCTCCTGCTTGGCTGGTAACGTAACCTGGTAAATAATGCCTTGGCGTCCCACCATTGACTTAATTACGCCATAGCCCATTTTGAGTTCTAGCAACGTGATAACCTGGTTCTTTACTTTTTGAACAGCCAGGGACTCCTTAGCCGTCAGATACTGAGTAAGGCTCTCGTGTTTACCAACGTGGCGAGAACGCTTCAATTCAACCGTTGAGACTCCTAATGCTGTCTTATAGATCAGGCGGTTATAATTTGCGTAGTCGTGAGGGTTACTGTTCTCGTTTTCTTTAATGGCATCCCCCAGGCTCTTACTGACAGTCTTACCCTGCTGGTAAAGCATCTGAGCATGTTGTAACTGCCGGCGTTGCTTGCTGAATTGCTTAACCAGTTCCAACTTAAAGGCAACGACCTGGGGCGTATTATCCAGTAATGTAATTAAGAACGTGGCTTGATTCTCGTTTAAGTGCCATTGCTTCCGAGGGCGTCCACCTTTGGGGTTTAGCGATTTCAAAACGCTAAACTCAACTTTGCCAAATGCTTTTAATTCTGTCTGGTAGTTTCTGATTAAGTCATTAACGGCTTTCAATGTGTTATTAGAGTATTCAGCGATAACATCCGCTGTGGTGTATAGTTCATCAGTGATCTTTAAGCTGTTCGTAAATACATAGTCCTGCATGGCTATACCTGTAACTTTCTGGTACAATTGCAGACGAAAAGCACCTACTCAATAGGCTTTTTCGTTGGTTTCGCTGCCGTCCAAAGCTAAGCGAAGCCTTTTTATTTTCCGTCATAGTTGTACGCTCCTTTAGTGACGTGAGACTATTCAATTTGTAAGGGGTCACCATTTTGGGTACCCCCTTTTATTTTGCCCTGAGGTACTAAAACAGTACCTCGGTAATGCTATGTGTCGGGGGATGCTGTTAAAGGCATCCTCTTTTTGTGTCTACTAATAATCGCCCCGCACAGGCTTTACATTTTGTGTTCTGAATAGAACTTATCAGCGTCCACTTTGTCGATCCGTTGGTTATTGCCTACCGTAATAACTCGTAACCCTTGAGCAATGTAGCCTTGCAATGTGTTAAATGAACACTGGAGATACTCGGTTGCTTGCGTCTTGGTCATATAACGCGGTAGAGCCTGTCGCTTAGCTGTGATAGTAAACGCCTCTTTAGCAGCATCCATCATCATCGCTTTCAGTTGTGCCTCAACCTCGACCGGAACAGGTACACGTAGTTCCTGCATAGTCTATCCTCCTTTACTTAGATGACAGTAACTTAATAGCATCTTCCACACGTTGCTTATGGGTATCGTTTAGCGGTGTTCTAAGCCAAACAGATAACTGACTACTAGTAATTCCTACAGCCTGAGCAACCTCCCAATACCGCAACCGTCTTTGCTCAATTGCCTCACGGATGGATAAGTTTTCTAATGACATCGTTTTTCCCTCCTGAATTTTCAAGTATCAATTTTTACTTGAATTTATTGTTTTTAGCTATTTTTAAGTACAGTTATACAGCCTGATGTTTAAAAAAGCAACAACAAGTGTTATATTTCATTCATAGCTACTTAGAAAGACGGTATTCAACCATGAAAATTAATTTAAATCGCATCCTAAAAGAACGAGATATATCTATCAACAAGTTGTCACAGCCTGCAATGACAGGCATTGCTCGTAATACACTAACGGCTTTGGCTGCCGCTGATGAACTTCCAGAGGGCACGCAAATCAAGACGCTTCAAAAGATTTGCACAGCCCTAAATATCGAGCTTTATGAACTTATTGCTCCAAATCCTATTTCTGCATCAATAAGTGATCTGTTTGAAAACAGCCACTATACAAGCATGATTAAGGGACAAAAGGTGTATAGACGATTTACTTTTTTTGCTGAAATTAATAGTGAATTTTCTAAGGCATCAATTCCTTTTGAACTAGATGCTTGGCATTCAGACAATTTAACGGATCGAGACATCACTAATCTAAAAGATATGATTGCTAATGCTACACGATCAATCCAATTAGATATGGACTTAAAAACAGATGATGGCAAAGATGAACTTTCAAGCAGGCTTTTTAAAGCTCTCAGGTTAAACGCCATCAAACAAATCAGCGTACAAGATTTGTTAGTTAAAGATGTTAAAAACCTCAGTGAAGAAAACGCTGCTTTGTCTGAGTACTGGTCTACTCATCATTCTTTAGAAAAACCCGAAATAAGAACGTTTTGTGATTTGAACTTACCAAACTATATAAATCTAGAACCATTAACCACACAGCTTTGCATCAAGCTCATGAGCTTCATGGGTTTAAGCCAGGCTGTTGATGTTGACTGGGTATTCAACTCCGGTTTTCACGAACGCCCATTTACCCAATCTGTTTCTTTCGATTCATTGAGTAAAACGTCTAGTACTATGTATCAATTTGGCCCTTTTGACGTCTACTAAATGACTCCGCCTTTTCGTTTCTCCGTATTTTCAACTACACAGCAACGGGGATGAGCCCACTAAAAAACAAGTGATTTCAAATGACCTGTTTCAATTCATCCCCTAGCAACAAACTTATAAAACAATGGAGATCATTCTATGAAAATTGGCGTTAGAACTCCTAGCCTGAGCAAATCAATCAAAGCGAAGAAGTATACTTTTGAATTTCGAGCTCTAAAACAACATTATCAATCTCAGATGGTTCCAAGGGACAGCAATGTGCAAGCATTTGAATTAAGGCATAAGAACCATGATTACTCACTTTTACTAGAACGTGTTGGTGACGTACTCCCTGGCAACAAAAAAATCAGATTAACATTCGTTGAACGAGGAACACAGAACGTACTACCACTAAATACAGACACTAGTTTCAAAATAGATATTTCAAAGGATCTGCGAAACAAACTATTTCGCTTTTTCCATATCGAATCTGGCGATGGTCATGATAACTTTTTTAAAGTTTTAAGTACGATAGACTCACACTGTCACGCTATTTTCATCAGTAACGTTCCTAGATCGACTATTGCTTCAACATATCAAGTCGAAAAGAAAGACCTTCTTTACTTTGACTACTTCATTGACTGGAAAACGGCAAATGCAAAAAAACCGAACACAAAAGATAGACATGTATCCTTTGCTAACCGTGAGAAAACTCAAGTTCTAATTCCTGACTTGTATGCTCTTATTAAAAATTTGGACATTTCAGTTGCATACACAGATATCCAGCCCACAGATGAACACACAAAGTATACGGCCGAATTTAATCATCTATAGTTTTTTCTTTGAAAGGAGTGATGCCACCACATAACTAAGCACCGCCATTTCCCTTACTCGCCCCGCACAGGTAGTTAAGGAGACTACACAATGGCAAGCATTAATGAATACCAAGATAAAGATGGCAACAAACGTTACGAGTTCCAGCTATACATGGGTGTAAATCCACAAACTGGCCGTAAAAAACGTACTCGTAGACGTGGCTTTAAGTCAAAAAAAGAGGCCGCCGTAGCACTTTCACGCTTAGAGGTACAAGCGGAAGACTATGGCGACACACCAAAAGAAAATAATATTCTGTTTTCTGAGGTCTTTGCTGAATGGTTTCCGGTCTATCAGAATACTGTCCGTGAAAGCACCTGGGCGAAAACAAATAAAATGTTTGAAAATCACATCCTACCAGCATTCGGTGATTTGCGGATGCGTACCATTACAATAGATCAAGTTCAGCAAGCAGTAAACAAGTGGTTTAGGTTCACTACCGCTGGTTACCGGCGTTGGTACTATTTTACCTCCCTGCTGTTTCAGTTTTCACTAAAACGTGGCTACATTGAGAAGAACCCTGCTAAACTCGTAACAGTACCCAAGCATGAGGCTAAGGCTGGTAAACAGTCTGAGAACTTCTGGAGTCGTGATGAACTTGCAACGTTTTTTAATTGCATTGATCCGCTAGCTGAACCAGAGAAGTTCACTCTATTCTGGGTCTATGCTTATACAGGCGCCAGACGTAGCGAAATACTAGCACTTGAATGGTCTGATATAGATTTCAATAAGAGTACCCTGATCATCTCTAAGACGCTCTCACAGGGTGTAGGTGGTCACACAATACTGAACGCTACTAAAACGGCCAAGGGGATGCGCACTATTCCTCTAGACATCAAAACACTACAGTACCTCAAACAATGGCATTTAGCTCAACAACAACAGTTACTCATGCGTGGGAACAATCTCAACGCAACGGCTCATTTGCTAGTTTTCCCTAACAGCAAGGGCAAATACAAGTCACTAGACACACCGCACAAATGGTTATCGAAGATCATCAAAGATAACGGTTTACGGTACATCTCAGTCCACGGCTTACGCCACACAAGCGTTTCAGCCATGTTTGCTGCTGGTGTCCCTATCAAGGAGATTCAGAACCGTATGGGGGATGCTGATGTACAAACAGTCTTTAACACTTACATCCATACAACAGAGGAACAAGACCGTGCCGCCGCTAATCAACTAGCAGACTTCCTCGGGGGAAGCCAAAAGGGTAGCCAAGTTCAATAAAGTTCCACATGAAACATGTGTAACGGCTGGTACAATAGGATTCCTAGATTTCCGGGTTAATTCCCCTGGCGATCCATCATATAACATTAACCAGCTTTCACGAAGCGTTAACTCGCCGTGGTTGCTGGTTTTTTTGTGCGCTCAAAAGCACTTTTATTAAACATGGCAACATTACCAGCCATAAAAATAATCCTTCAAATCCCCGTCATGTCGCGGTCGCATAGAATCATTGCTACCAATCACAACCATAATTGCCTACACTAATTTCAGAAAGCAAGGTGATTACTTTGGAATTTGGCCAACGTTTAAAAAAGGCACGGCTTGATAAAGGCTTGACGCAAGAACACGTCGCAACCGATTTTATGGTCACCCGACAAACAATCTCGAGCTGGGAAAATCAAAAATCCTACCCTGACATTCTTAGCCTCATTGCCATCAGCGACTACTTCGATATTTCGTTAGACATCTTGTTAAAGGAGGACGCCAACATGCAAACCTATTTAAAGAAGAAAGAAGTTGAAAAACGGCTTCGACCACTGACTGCATTACTCGTTACTGTCGACATTATTTTTATCATCTTAATGACGAGTGATTCATTCAACCTGATCAAACTGTCACACGACTTATCTTTAGCCATTTTTCTCTTTGGCATGATTAACGTTGCGGCGTTATTTATCCTTAACAACCTTAAGGAAACATTGGGCATCAATCATCATTCTAAACGCGGGCGAGACATCATGGCTCATTTGACTTCAAGAAAGGCCCTCGCTGCTTTAATCCTGACGCTAGTGATCGGGATTATCCTCACCATGGCCAATCTTCCTTCATTTGGCGGCTTCCTAATGGGCTTAGCCGTCGTTCTTCTGGTTAATTGGCTAATCCTGCACAGTATGAACAAAACACGCCATCGCTAACTCTGGCTTTCTTTCAGGGACGCTAACCATAAGTTATTGGCCGTTTGGTGATACAGTTGAGTTCAGTGATCAGTACCGAACCTAGCCATCACAGGAGGAATAACACATGCAACCAATGAAGGCCGTTTTCCATGTAGATGAACCCAATAAAATCGAACACGCTTTGAGAAATCTTCATAATTTCTTGGCTATTGTCCCAACTGCTGAACTCGTCCTAGTAATTAACGGTGACGCAATTACAGGATTCACAGACCCCGTTTTACAAGCTGCCATGGCACAATTGCCAACGGTCGCCTTTCACGCATGTCATAATGCGATGAACTCACATAACCTCTCCGAAGATGACATTCCTGCATTTGCCACGATTGTTCCAGCGGGCGTGGTCGACTTAGCGGAATTACAAAGCCGTGGTTTTGCTTACATTAAGCCTTAATGGCGATATTCACATAAGCACTGTTTCACGTGAAACAATCGCCACCAAATTTAACAATCATGAATCCTTGATGATACCGTGAAGGGCTAACACAATGACGACTTACTAATTGTCGTTTGTGTTAGCTTTTTAAATTCACATTATGGCATAGCATTATCGCCTCAAACATTCACCACTCTCCTTCAGAAATTTTCCCGTATGCCACTTCAATAATTTTCCGTGAAAACCAGTTCATTTTGGCTTAGTATGAAATTATTACTAATTCGATAAATAGTGATTAGTAACGATAATTAAATCCTTAAATCTGGAGAACCTCATGAAAAAAGCCCTCATCCTATCATTATCAGTTCTTACACTTCTGGTTCTAACTGGCTGTCAAAATAGCGCTAATAGTGAAAATGATTCACTCTTAGATCATTCTTCTTTAAAAAAAACCACCGTCACTGACTCAAATCATTCATTCACTGACCAGTCCTCAAGTTCAACAACTAGTGAACACGACACTTCGTCAACGTCGGTGTCCCTTAGTTACCAGCAAAAACGACAAATCAATGATTCCTTTTTAACTTGGGCAGATGGGCGTGCTTTAATCGGCCACATGGCAGTTAGTGATTGGTACTTTGACCACGGGGCTGCGGGAAGTGGCGATTGGTATGCAAATACGCCTGATGGGCGTGTCCAAGTTCAGGACAATGAAAACCCTGGTGCCAGCGCCTTCAGCATTCATTCAGTGGGTGGCTGTGTGTTTTATAAATCCAAAAATGGTGACACCGGTAAGCAAGACTTGTATCAGGGCTCTTTTGCAGGAAACTACAATGCCGGTGGAATGGATTTTGATAAACCAGTCAGTAAGTATTTGCTTGGCGATAACGGCGTTGTCTATGAACTAAAAACCGGTAATGGGACACCTGTTTCGACAAATACAGGCTTTGGTCAAACCAGTGGCGAAGGAACCACTGCTCACGAACCAGATGAACAGTTTGAAGTGTCTGCTGATACGGCTGCTCAAACAGAGTTAAAAAAATTGATCAATCAATATAAATAAC
Organism: Furfurilactobacillus entadae; assembly: GCF_045862745.1. Lineage (NCBI taxonomy): Bacteria > Bacillati > Bacillota > Bacilli > Lactobacillales > Lactobacillaceae > Furfurilactobacillus > Furfurilactobacillus entadae. The sequence continues at coordinate 10,108 of NZ_BQXN01000024.1, forward strand.
ACATGAAAAAGGCCGCTAACTTCCGTTAGCGGCCTTTTTCCCATCAAGCAATTTATTTTGAATTTAATGCTAACACAACAAAGTTCAGTAAGAATAATGCGGTGATCACCCACAGAATTGGGCTAATTTCGTTAAATTTACGTTTGGCTGATTTCACTAAGATATAGAAGATAAACCCAGCAGCAATTCCGTATGAAATGGAATAAGAGAACGCCATGAAGGCGGCCGTGAAGAACGCTGGCACCGCAACTTCAAGATTTTCCCAATCAATCAGCTTAAATTCATTCATCATCATAATGCCGACAACAATCAAAATTGGAGCGGTTGCGGCACCCGGAATAACGTTAACAAACGGAGCAAAGACTAAGGATAATGCAAATCCGGCAGCTACTGTGACAGCAGTCAACCCGGTCCGTCCACCGGCCTTAATCCCAGCAGAAGCTTCAATGAACGTCGTTGTGTTTGACGTTCCTAAAATCCCGGCGAACATGGTTGCAAACGTATCCGAGACTAGCCCCCGATCCATTTTAGACTTAAAGCCTTTACCTTCATAAAATTCTTTTTGATCTGCTTCAGAGAAGATCCCGGTCGACATCCCCGTTCCAATGAATGTTCCGATTGCATCAAACAAACCGGAGAGTCCCATCGAGAAGACCGTTAAAATCACCACTAAGATATGTCCAGGCGTGGTAAACATGGACCCGAGTCCCTTACTTCCCAGTGCCTGCCCAAAAATCGAACCAAAATCTTTAAACGTTGTGTGGAAGGCAGCCAATCCCTGAACATGGGTATTAGTCACTCCCATCGGAATTCCAATTAGCGTTGTAATAATCACAGAAATAATAAACGCACCAGGTACGTTCATGATAACCAATAAGATCAACACCACTAATCCGATCAGCGCTAAGAGCACTCCCGGTGTGTTAAACAGCGCGATTCCTGGCGTTGTTCCTGAACCAGACATCACACTCTCAATCGCATGGTGGATCGTTTGCCCATGGTAAGCAGTGTCATTGACTGAAAGGATGCTTTTAGACCCAATGTTAAAGTTCAAAAAGCCGGCATTATTTAAACCGATGTAAGAGATAAATAACCCAATCCCCGCTGCAATCCCGTGCTTCAGCGAATTGGGAATTCCCTTAACGATCATCGCCCGAACCTTGGTTAGGGTGATGATAACGTCCACTAGCCCTACCAGAAATACCATTCCAAGCGCTTGTTGCCACGTAAAGCCAAGGCCAAATACAATCGTGTATGTAAACATCGCCTGCATCCCTAACGACGGTGCCAAGGCATAGGGTAAGTTTGCAAAAAGACCTGTAATCAACGTCCCCACAATGGTGGTTAAAATCGTTGCTAAGAACACCCCTTGGCTCGGCATCCCCGTTAAGGAAAGCACAGCCGGATTTAAGAAAATGATGTAGGCCATGGCCACAAACGTTGTTAATCCCGCCAACACTTCGGTTCGAACGTTGGTCTTGTTCTCAGATAATTTAAAATAATGTTCTAGCAATGTCCTTATCCTTTCTGTGACAAAAAAACAGCCGCATCTGTGTCTTGCACACAAATACGACTGTAAAAAGAAAAGTGACGTAATACAAAGATATTTGTACTACGTCATTAACCAATGATGGACTTCCCCATTTATGGAGTCTGTGGCAAAACACGTTAACGACTCGTATGAAATTGTTTGATTAATCGTTACCGACTAATAAGAGTTGTCTATTAGTATAAGCACTCCACCATTTTTTGCAATAGTCAATTTACTGCCAATGAACTTTCGACCTCACGGGTAATGAAGTCGGCCATTTTTGCTTGTGGTAGTGAGGCCGTTACTAACCAATCTAATAGCACGCCTCGCAGACCATGTTCAATGTATTGCCAGCAATATTTCCGCTCAGTTTTTGTTGTGTAACTACTGTGAGCAAGGTCGCGTTCAATCGCCAATGCCATTGCTTTACCTAAAAACTGACTGTTCGGATTGCTGAGCAACGCGTGCATTAATTGCTTCCGCCGCCCTAGGAAAACAAGCAATTGCGTTTGAAACTCATGCAGGATTTGGGGAGCACTAATCTGCAGATCATCATTAAACTCACCAATCAGATCAAGCTCAAGCTGCTCTAACAGTGCATAAATGTCCTCATAGTGCAGATAAAACGTACGCCGATTAATATCAGCGAGCTCCGCCACTTCGGCCACAGTAATTTTATCAAACGGCTTCTGTTCTAACAGTTCAGTAAACGCCTGTTTGATGTTTTTCTGTGTTCGTAAAATTCGTCGATCACTCGGTTGATTCATTATTTACACCACCATTTTTCTCATGTGTGTATTATGACACAGATGGGAAAATTTGTTTACTGTTTCTTCTTCATTCCGGCTTTATATTAAACACCATCAACAACAGCACGCAGGAGGATGATAACAATGACAACTTTAAACTATGATACTTACATCGACGTTCGTGACAGTTCAACCCGGAACATTCCGGCCGGGACAGAAGACCTTCAGTGGGTCGCTAACACGGCCACGCTTATCTACGGTGACCGTGACGCCATCTTGGTTGATACGTTTTTATCAATTGAGGCGAACAATAAACTCATCGACTGGATTAAACAGCACAAGGTCAATTTGAAGTTTATCTACATTACTCATGCCCATTCCGATCATTTCTCTGGCGCTGCAATGCTCAAAGACGCCTTTCCAAATGCCAAGGTCATTGCCACACAAGCCACGGCTGACGCCATTCCTGCCGTCATTATGCCAGCAATGGTGACCACCGTTTGGCAACAGCTTTTCCCCGGCCAGGTGCCAGCACATTTAGTTGGCGCGGATGAAGTCGTTACTGATCAATTCGAGTTGGAAGACCATCAGATCGACATTTTGAGCGATAACTTCACAGACACGCACGATTCGACCAGTTTATGGGTCCCAGATCTCAAATTAGTTGTCGCTGGTGACGCAACCTACAACGGCGTGCACCCTTTCATGGCTGAAACGACCCTTGATGCCCGTAAAAATTGGATCAAGGTTAATGAACACATGAAGACCCTTCACCCAGAACACGTCGTTGCTGGCCACAAAGTGCCCACAAACGATGATGATCCCAAGATTCTTGATGAAACGATTGCTTACATTTCCACCTTTAACGAACTAGCCGAAACCACTCACTCGGCTGATGAACTGTATCGCGAAATGATGACGCGCTACGGTACCCGGATTAATCCCGGTTCCCTGTGGGGCGTGTCCCAGTCAATCTTTCGGTAACACAAAAAAAGGCCCCTCAAGTCAGATTTTTCTAACTTGACGAGCCTGTTTTTTGTAAGTTCAATTGTTAGCGTTAAGAAACGCAATCATTTTCTCTGCAACCAGCTCTGGCACTTGCGCCTGGCCGTAGTGGCCGACACCAGGTAACATTTCATAATGACCACGCCCTGCTGGCATCGCACTTACGAGCGCCTTTGCTTCTTGCTTAGGGTTCGCAAAGTCATGGTCTTCACTCCCCATCAAAATAAGGGTGGGCACGGTTAGCTGGCTCAGTGCAGTGCCCGCTTGTTTAATGGTTGCCACTAGCTGCTGGCCCACTAAAATCCCATGGCCACCTAGTTTTTCGATGCCTGCCAACAAATCCCGCACGGTACCCTAGTGGGTATAATAAGGCCACAGTACACTTGCTTCCCGTGACCACGCAAATCAACCGTCGTCACTTGATAGCCCCTCCGCTTCCACGCTTTAAATGTGTTGCTGTTCCAAATGACTCCGGTCAAACCCTTCTAACGCTAATAGGGCAATTTTACGATCCATTCCACCAGCGTAGCCTGTCAGTGCCCCATCTGTTGCAACCACCCGGTGACACGGGATGATGATGGAAATCGGGTTGTGACCAACAGCACCCCCAACGGCTCGTGCAAGCTGGGCCGCCTTTGCGTCATCATCCGTGATCAATTGTGCAACCTGCTTGTAGGTCAGGCTTCTCCCGTACGGAATCGTCGCCAACGCTGCCAACACTGATTGCCGGAATGCGGTCACTTGTGGTGCTAATTTTAACTCGCCGATATCTGGTTGTTCGCCCGCGAAGTATGCTGTCAGCCACACCATTGCTTGTTTAATGGGTGCCGATTGTCCCACCGTCACGTCGGCCAAATCAAACCCAGCCCCATAATATTTCTGATCCGCAAACCACAGACCCATTAACGCTTCCTCATCGCTCAGTAAGACAATATCTCCCAGTGGCGATTGATAATGACTTTGATACAGCATGTCGTTTACCTCCTCTTGATTAACACCGCTCGTTTTGTTTTCTAAATTATACGCTCAAATACGAAAATTGCTGTCATCTAAACGTTGCTAAATTTTCAGATCCTCATCGTTCATAAAATAATCATGCTATAATCATTAATGTTTCTAAGCAGGAAAGTAGGAAAGCTCATGAATAAAATTCGTTATGGGATTGATGCACCGCTCGTCCCACTTCTTTGGTTTCTCGGTGGCCTGGGCGTCTTAATTGGCGTCGCGGTTAGCCACGATTATGCCACCTGGCCAATCAGCCTTATCTTTGGCGTTGTTTTACTGATTGGTAGCGGGTTGTTTCTTCACACTTCGGTTCGAGGAAAGTTTCTCATTTGGCAAAAGATCATCGCTCAATTATCGCTCCCTGACACAAGTCACGTGCTTGATCTTGGCACTGGTCATGGCGCTGTTTTGATCCCGCTAGCCCAAAAATTAACGGCTGACGGTCAAGCCATCGGGGTGGATCTGTGGCGAAATCGCGATCAGTCCAGTAATTCATTAGCGGCTACTGAAGCAAACCTTAAGCTAGCTGGTGTTGCAGACCGCACCAAGCTTATCACGGCCGATATGCGGCATTTAACCCTTGAAGATAACCAGTTTGATCTCGTCGTTTCTAGCTTTGCTTTTCACAACATTAAGCCAGCTGCTGATCGGATAACGGCGCTCCATGAGGCGGTTCGTGTGTTAAAACCTGGTGGTCAATTAATTATTGTTGATACCGGTCACAATCTAAAAGAGTATGCGGCAGCACTGCACGACTTAAAAAACATCACCACGAAATCTTGCGGCCTAAACGGCTGGTGGTCCGGTCCGTGGATGGGTTCTTACATGATTAGCGGCGAAAAATAAGCATGCACAATATTCCTTTTCTATGCAAAAGTCCCGGTCAACTGACCAGGACTTTTTTTATTATCGGTCCACATGTCGCAATGCTTCCAAAACGTGTGGCACAAGGGGATTTTGGTTCGTAGTGTTAACAACCGCGTCGATTGTATACCGCTGTCCAGCCGCATCCACCCATGGTACAAACGTCATGTGTGAATCCAAAGGGGCAGGTAAAAGACCGCTCGGGTAAAACGCAACGGCCTTATTTAACGACACAAGTAAATTCATTTGTTCAACGCTGGTTACGCGATGAACTTTTTTATCATTAGCCAACTGCGGCACGCTCGACACAAAGCTTTCACGTAAAAACGTTGAATTTTCGGGACTATAGTACAGAATCGGCAGTTCACCAATGTCCGCTCCGGCTAACGATTTCTGGCGACTCAATGGATTCAGCTTACTGATTCCCATCACCATTGTGCCCGTAAAAATTGGCACCGCAGTGACCGCGGGACTTTCAATCATCACTGGGTGCCCGTAACTGATGGAAAGGGCAACGTCCAAAGTCCCATCTGCCACTGCATGAATGAGGTGCTCATTACTACCCTCGGTTACCGTCAACTGAAGGTGCTGATCTTGATCAAGCAATTCATACAAGACACTTTGTAGTAACCGCTGTTCAAACGCTGAGAAATAACCAACTCGAAGCCGTTGCTGTTCAGTGACCTTAGCACGTTGAATTTCTGCTAAAACATTCGTGTAATTGTTAACAATATCCTGTGCTGATGCGTAAAACAGGTGTCCTTGTGTTGTTAATGAACTGCTGTTTTGCCCACGCTCAAATAACCGAACCCCCAGTTCATCTTCCATCATCGTCATCTGTTTTGATACCGCTCGTTGTGACAGATACATCTTCTGAGCAGCTTGCTGAAAACTCCCGTATTGAACCACGTTTAAAAACGTTTTTAGCCGTTCGATTTCCATCATCATGCACCCTTTGACCCGAACCAGTGGTTGCCCAGGCGAACCTTTTGCTCAATTTTAAACCGCTTCATCACGCACTATGATAAGCGTGGGTGATGAATCACTTACCGCTATTATACAGACACTTTATTTTTAAAATCAATTGATCACTAAATAACATACTTACTGGAGGAAGCTTATGTCTACTCATAATTATGACGTCGTTGTTGTCGGAACCGGTGCGTCAGGAACAAGTGCTGCCGTTACCGCAGCGCAACGTGGTGCAAAGGTCTTACTGTTGGAAAAGGGCCGGAACACCGGAGGAAGCAGTAACTACACGGAGGGCCTCTTTGCCGTTGATTCTTACCTACAAAGGGAACAGCACATTAACGTTTCCAAAACCGCCGTGTTGAAGGAAGAAGTCACCTATTCCAAGTTTCGCGCTGATTCACGCATTTGGCGAAACTACATTGACCAAAGTGCTGACACCGTCGAATGGCTCAAGGACCAAGGGGTGGAATACGAGGGTGTGCAGGCCATGGGTGATGGCGAAGCAACGTGGCACATCTACAAGGGCATGGGGAACGCGGTCATCCACGACGCCCTGCTTCCAAAGGCAGAAGCGCTTGGTGTTGACATCCGCACCTCGACTGAAGCCACCGCCATCGCAACGGATCAACAGCACATCACCTCAATTACCATCCATGACCTTGCCACGGACACGACAGAAACCATCACCACAGCAGCCGTCATCTTAGCAACCGGTGGCTACCTCAATAACCACCAGTTAATGCAAACTGACACCCACTACGATACAGACCGGTTGGTGACCGTTAGCTCCGGTAAAGGCACCGGTGATGGCCTTCAAATGGCCTGGAATGTTGGCGCAGAGCAGTACGGCCTCGGGACCGCCATGCTATTTGGTGGCTACCTAAACGACCCTGATGAACCCTCATTTAAAATGATGGGTTCAGAAATGAACGCGGCAGCCGGTCAGCAACCACTTCTATGGGTCAACGAAGACGGCCACCGGTTTGTCGATGAAAGCGTCGTTTATAACTTCTCGTACGCCGGTAACGCCCTCTACACCCAAAATAAAGTGTTCAGCCTCCTAGATTCTTCAGTCATTGAAAAAATGGCAAAAACGGGAAATTACATGGGCCTCGGGGTCTACGTCAAACGTGGCCAGAAAATGACGAAGCTTCAGGAAGAAATCGACGCCGCAGTGGCCGCCGAAAAACCGTTTATCATTAAGGCTGACACCGTTGAGGAATTAGCAGCGAAAATGCACGTTGACGTCGCTAACTTGACCAGCACGATCAACCAATATAACAATGATGCCGCTAATCATCAGGATACCGAATTTGGTAAGGACGCCCAGTACATGGTGCCGTTAGAAAAAGGCCCATTCTACGCGTTTGATCTCAGTGTTGGCGCCTTTTGTACCATGGGTGGTCTAAAAGTTACGCCTGAAAATGAAGTTCTTGACGCCCACGGTCAGGTCATCACCGGACTTTACGCCGTCGGAAACGACGCCTCTGGCCTTGCCGGTGACACATACGGGCCAAACATGCCCGGGACCTGCGTCGGCTATGCCTTTTATTCAGGCAGAACCGCTGGTGCTCATGCCGCAACCCTCGTACAGGGCTAATCGAATCGCCAAAATCATCAGATAAAATCAGTGACAGATTTTTAAAATCCAGTATGCTTATGAACAACAAATAAATCATGCCGCTTTAACTCGATCCAGTGAGGTCGATAAGCTAGCTCAATCATAATCCACAATTACGTCACCAATGGGGAGACTGAACGGTTAGCCGGGCAGAAGACCATTGGTTTTTTTGTGCCCAGGTGGTTGAAAGGAATGTTCATTTTGAAACCAATCATTCTTGCATTAGATGTTGCCAGTCTTGCCGCGACCGATCAGCTACTAGATCAGCTGACACCGCACCATCACCCCGTTATCAAGGTGGGGATGGCCCTCTTTTATAGCATGGGGCCAAGCCTCATCACCCATTTACAGGTCCGGGGGTGTGACATCTTCCTCGACCTTAAGCTTCATGACATTCCGACAGCCGTTGAACAGGCCGCGTTTCAAATTGGCCAGCTTGGTGTTCAGTACACCACTGTTCATGCCCTTGGCGGAACCAAAATGATGATTGCCGCCAAACGAGGGCTTCGGTTCGGCGCGTTAACAGCCCACGTCACCCCGCCCAAACTCCTTGCCATCACAGAATTGACGTCCGTTTCAGAACTGGCGCTCAATCACGAACAGCGGGTCACTGGAACCATGACGGATCAAGTCAACCACCTCACCGCTCTTGCCAACCAAGCTGGCGTTGACGGCATTATCTGCTCGCCACAAGAACTTCCGCGTCTCCGGCAGTGGGTTCCTGACGACTTTCTTCTGGTCACACCGGGCATTCGCCCCGTTGGCAGTACCACAGATGACCAATTACGAACCATGACACCAACGGCCGCCATTGCCGCTGGCAGTTCAGCTCTCGTCATCGGTCGCCCCATTACCCAGGCAGCCAATCCGTTAACCGCCTACCAAGCCGTTATAAAGGAGCTCGCCACATGCTAATTCAACCCACTCAGACTGCCATCTTAACGAATGAGTTACTAACGCTTGACGCCATAAAGCTCGACCCACAGCACCCGTTTCAACACCAAAGTGGGTTAATGGCCCCCATCTATACGGACATTCACGCAACGATTGGCCGCCCACCACTTCGCCAACTGATCGTGTGTTGCTTAGCTGATCTGATCACCACTAGGTTCCCTGAAGCGACCGTCATTATGAGTCCGTCTACCCCCGATCTTCCTTACGCAGCACTGGTTGCCGAAGCGCTTGCTTTACCACTTGTTGACGCGACAGCAATGAACGACCAACCAGCGATCCGCGTAGCCAACACGGACCACGTGGTCTTGCTAACGGATGTCATCACTACCGGTAATCGCCTTGTTGAAACTGCTGCGAACGTCCGTCACTCAGGGGCAACCGTTTCTGGTCTTGCCACCATTTTTGATTATCAACTGCCTGATGTCGTTACGACGCTTACCGACCATGATGTTGCACCAGCTGCACTCATCACTTATTCACACTTATTGGCTCAGCTGGTTGATCAACATGCGCTAACGCGGGCAGATAAACTCCTTGCAAAGACATGGCAACACGATCGCTGGCACTGGCGGGCCATTACCCTTTAACCAACAAACAAGAGCCCTTTGATCAGAAATTTTCTCTGATCAAAGGGCTCTTTTCATTGTTTCATGTGAAACACACCACTGTTACTGACTTACTTTAGCGATTCGTCCCTGTTCAATGTAAACGGACAAAATGGCAATGTCGGCTGGGTTGACCCCTGAAATCCGACTCGCTTGGGCCAGTGTTTCCGGTTGAATTTTAATCAACTTTTGCCGGCCTTCCGTTGCTAAACCTTCAATCGCGTTGTAGTCCATGTTTGCTGGGATGGTCTTTGCTTCCATCCGCTTCAGCTTTGCGATCTTTTCTTCAGCCTTCTTGATGTAGCCGGCGTACTTCAGCTCAATTTCCACTTGTTCGACAACCCGCCGATCAAGTGGTTCTGCTGGCGCCTCAATAAACTGCATCACATCAGCATACGTGACTTCTGGCCGCCGTAAGAAATCGGCTGCCAACACACCATCCTTCAATGGCGCATCATTATGGTCAGCCAACCAGGCGTTGACCTGCTCGTTAGGCTTAACGCGAACTGACGCTAACCGCTTCAGTTCACCCTCAATCGCTGCCTGCTTGTCTTCAAAATGATCGTAATGCGCGTCATCAACCAGACCAAGGTCATGACCCATCGCCGTCAACCGCAAGTCTGCGTTATCATGCCGCAAGATCAGCCGGTATTCGGCCCGGCTCGTCAACAACCGGTATGGTTCCTTGGTTCCCTTAGTCACCAAGTCGTCGATCATGACACCAATGTAGGCGTCTGAACGCTTCAACGTAAAGTCAGCTTGGCCAAGGGCCCGCCGACCTGCATTGATTCCGGCAATCAACCCTTGCCCAGCGGCTTCTTCATAGCCAGACGTTCCGTTCATTTGCCCTGCTGTATACAGGTTCTTAATGAGCTTCGTTTCTAGCGTATTGCGTAATTGGTATGGGGCCACAACATCGTATTCAATGGCGTAGCCTGGCCGCATCATTTCAGCGTCTTCAAGTCCCTTAATGGAGTGAACGATCTTTTGCTGAATTTCTTCTGGCATGGACGTTGATAGTCCCTGAACGTACCATTCATCCGTCTTACGACCTTCTGGTTCTAAGAATAATTGGTGGCGATCCTTATCGGCAAACCGCACAATTTTATCTTCAATCGACGGACAGTACCGGGGACCAACCCCTTCGATCACACCGGAAAACATCGGTGCGCGGTCCAAATTTTCACGAATAATTTCGTGGGTGTGCTCATTGGTATACGTTAACCAACAGCTCAGTTGGTTCTTCACGTCAATGTATGCTTCGTCTGGTGTGTCAAAACTAAAGTGGTTTGGCACGTCATCACCAGGTTGTTCTTCCGTTTCATCATAATGAATCGTTCCGCCATCCACTCGTGGTGGGGTCCCGGTCTTAAACCGTTCCAGATCAAAGCCCAGATCTTCCAAGTTTTCAGACAGCTCAATGGATGGCTGTGAGTTATTCGGGCCCGATGAATACATCAGTTCTCCGATGATGATCTTTCCTCGAGAAGCCGTTCCGGCCGTCAACACAACGGACTTGGCCTCATAGTGCGCGCCAGTTGCCGTAATCACCCCGTGACAAACGCCATCGTCCACCATTAACCCAGTAACCACCCCTTGCCGTAACGTCAGGTTTGGTTCCTTTTCCATGGTGAGCTTCATTTCTTCGTGGTAGGCGTGCTTATCTGCTTGCGCCCGTAGCGCCCGGACAGCAGGGCCCTTCCCGGTATTCAACATCCGCATCTGCACGTATGTTTTGTCGATGTTTCGACCCATTTCGCCACCAAGGGCGTCAATTTCACGCACAACGATGCCCTTGGCTGGTCCCCCAACAGATGGGTTACATGGCATAAAGGCCACCATTTCAAGTGAAATCGTCATTAAGAGCGTTTTGTTCCCCATGCGGGCTGCCGCCAGCGCCGCTTCAGAACCAGCGTGACCAGCACCCACGACGATAACGTCGTACTCACCAGCCTGGTAAGGCTTTCCTTCTGAAATCATGTCGTTTAATCCTTTCATCATCCGCCACGCGGATCGTTCCCCATGGAACTACGTTATTTACCTAAACAGAATTGCGAGAACAGCTGGGTCAGCAGTTCATCCTGAACGGAATCCCCGGTAATTTCACCCAGGAGGTCCCACGCCCGGGTCATGTCAATCTGAACTAAATCGACCGGCATCCCCGCAGCAATCCCGTTCATCACGTCATCCAGTGCTTGCATGGCCTGGTTTAACAGCCCAATGTGCCGCGCGTTTGTGACCATCACCGTTGTTTGGCTATTTTCAATCCCGCCAAAGAATAGATCGGCAATTTGATCCTCAAGTTGATCCATCCCGTCGTTGGTCAAAACGGACGTCGCAATCACCGCACTCTCACCGACCGCCGCCTGCAACGCGGCCAAGTCAACTTGCTGTGGTAGGTCCGTTTTGTTGAGGATGACAATCCGTTTGCTATCGGCCGTTGCGTCAATCAGCTCGCGATCCTCAGCCGTTAAGGGTTCACTCCCATTAATGACCAGCAGGACCAGATCAGCGGCTTCCAGCGCCCGTTTAGAGCGTTCAACCCCGATCTTTTCGACCTTATCATCCGTGTCACGAATTCCGGCTGTATCAACAAGCTTCAGCGGAACCCCCTTCACATTCACGTATTCTTCAATGACATCACGGGTTGTCCCGGCAACATCCGTTACGATTGCCTTATCCTCATGAAGTAAGTGGTTCAACAAGCTGGACTTCCCTACGTTTGGGCGCCCGATAATGGCCGTTGCCAGGCCTTCACGAAGCACCTTTCCTTGCTGGGCCGTTGATAAAAGTTCGGCAATTTTGGCTTTAACATCCGTTGCCTTTTCTAATAGCAGCCGGGTTGTCATGGTTTCAACATCATCGTATTCTGGATAATCGATGTTGACCTCAACCTGTGCTAACACGTCCAAAATGTCTTGGCGCAGGTTCCGAATCAACGTTGCCAGATTACCATCTAATTGGTTTAACGCGACCTTCATGGACCGGTCCGTTTTTGCACGAATTAGATCCATCACGGCTTCGGCCTGAGAGAGATCGATTCGACCGTTTAAAAAGGCCCGCTTTGTGAATTCACCGGGTTCTGCCAACCGGGCGCCATGGCTCAACAACAATTGCAGAATTCGGTTTGTCGCAACGATCCCACCGTGACAATTAATTTCAATCACGTCTTCACGCGTAAACGTCTTTGGCGCACGCATTACGGACACCATCACTTCATCCACTTCATCCCCGTTAACGGGATCGATCACGTGGCCATAATTAATGGTGTGGCTGGCAACCTGACTGAGGTTGCGGCCCTTAAACACTCCTTGTGCCGTCGCCACCGCGTCTTCACCACTTAGGCGAACGATGGAAATCGCCCCTTCACCAGGTGGCGTTGAAATGGCGGCAATGGTGTCGAATTCTGTAATTGCTTGAGACATATGAGCTCCTCTCGGCTGGTTTAACGGCATAAAAAAAGTGCCACCCCACGCGTAAATACACGTGGGAAAAGCACTTTGACTACTTTAACCAGTAATTGTTCGTTTTGAATGTGTATATCTTAAAGGCATCGCCCGAATTTGTCAAACGATTACCGCAGCGTAACGACGACGCTCCGCCGTGGTTCACGCCCCTGTGAAAAGGTGGTGACATGATCATTTTTAGCAAGCTGACCATGGATCACTTTGCGCTCGTATGATGGCATGGGATCCAACCGGATGTCTTCCCCACTGGCAATCACATCCCGGGCCGTGGCATCTGCCAAGCGGCGCAACGTGGCGGCCCGGCGATCCCGGTACCCGCTAACATCTAACATCAGCTCAAAGTGTTGCATCCCGAGCCGCAGCATAAACGTTTGGCCCAGCACCTGAAGGGCGTTGATTGTGCGGCCGTGGCGCCCGATCAATAACCCTTCTTGTTCCGTCATAAACGTAATCGTTGCACCGTGGTGATATGTTTCAGCCTCGGCGTCTGCATCAACCCCAATCTCAGCTAAAACATCCAGCAGGTAGTTGGCAACCTGCTCCAAGTTGGCGTTGAGCCGTTCCTGATTGGCTTCCTGACGGGCCCGTAATTCAGCCGATGACAAACTACCACTAGCTTCCCCCGGCGTCGCTGGTTCGGTCACAGCGGCTGCTCGGTGGCTACTAGCATGGGGATGGGCCCCCTCGCGTTCACGAACTGCTGCCGTAGCTGTTACATCCCGGGCCAACTCCTCGTCGCGCACAGCAGCGTTTTTTTGATTCGTGGGCGCTGTAGTTTTATGTGGGTGATCGACCGGGGCCGCCGGATGGCTGGAACCACCGGCGACTTCCGCCGCGTCTTCATGGGCATTTCCGGTCACCTGCACACCCGTTTTTACACTGATCTCCACAACGGCAGCTTGCTTTAAGCGACCAAACCAGCCCGTGATGGGTTCACTGATCACCTTAATTTCGACCCGATCGCGATCAAGTTGAATCTTTGCTAATCCCGTTTGAATCGCGTCTTCAACGGTCTTTCCTCGATACTGTGCCAACGGTTTGTCCTCCACGTTTACCTAAACTTGTTCCATTGTAGCATGTTCATTCCCATTCGCCTGCCTGAGCCGTCCGATGTGAACGCTTTTTTAACGTTTTTTATCGTGCACTAGCGTCGCTACCTGTTCGATAATTTTCTCAGCTAACGCTGACTTCGGCATGAGTGGCAACACAAGTGGTGCTTGATTCGGCATTAACAGTGTTGCTTGATTGTCATCCGCATTAAACCCACTCTCCGGCCGTGAGACGTCGTTTGCAACCAACAGGTCAAGGTGTTTCCCCGTTAACTTTGCCGTTGCGTTTGCCAATAAATTTTGCGTTTCAGCCGCAAAGCCTACCATGACTTGGTGCGTTCGTTTGGCCGCCAAGGTTTTCAGTAAGTCTGGATTTTTCACCAATTGAAGCGTTAGCGCGTCCTCACCGGGAACCTTTTTAATTTTTTGTGAGGCTGTGGTTGCCGGCCGAAAATCAGCGACGGCCGCTGCCATCACCACCGCATCCTGGTCATCAAACCGTGCGTCCATTGCCGCCAACATTTCAGCGGCCGTGGTCACAGGGACAACTTCGACCCCAGGTACAATGGGCCGGGTGACCGTTGAAATTAGCGTCACTGTTGCCCCCGCACGAGCGGCCGCCGTGGCCACTGCGTACCCCATCTTTCCAGATGAATCATTACCTAAATAACGTACTGGATCCAACCGTTCTTTAGTTCCACCGGCCGTGACCATGATCTGGTCACCAGCTAATGGCCCGGACTCATGCATCTGATCGCCAATAAACGTAACGATTTCATCTGGTTCAGGGAGTCGGCCTAATCCAGCATAGCCTTCCGCCAATGCACCAGCCGCAGGCGCCATCACAGTCACCCCATCTTGTTCTAGTAGCGATACATTTCGTTGGGTCGCCTTGGCTAACCACATGTGTTCATTCATTGCTGGCACCACAATTTTTGGCGCTGTGGTGGCCAGTAAACTCGTTGAGACGACCTCGTCAGCCAGACCCGTTGCCATCTTCGCAATGATGTTGGCCGTTGCCGGCACCACAACGGCAACATCCGTCCAGTCAGCCAACTCGATATGGGGAATGGTTGCTTCATTCTCTTTTGCAAACAGATCTGTTAGTACCGGTGTTTTCGTCAGCGCAGCAAATGTTAACGGGGTGACAAACTTGGTTGCGGCCGGAGTCAGCGCCACGCGAACCGTCATGCCCGCCTTCATCAATCCACGAACCACCATTGCTGCTTTATAAACGGCAATGCCGCCCGTCACATAAACTGCTACGTGACGCTTTGTTTGTGCCATTTCGTTCCTCCCGTTAATTAGCCACGTTTCTTTTTTCATTGTACCCGTTCAATTACTGTTAAAGGGGCATTCTTAGTCATTTTTTTGGCCTTCACACTCATTTGCCGCTAATTTGTCACATACTTGTAACTATTAAACGGTTGAACTGTATACTGATTCTGCCTATTCTAAAATTAGCACTTATTTTTATTGCTAATATTCTAAACTATATGATTAAGATTGGAGCTCTTAACGTGACAGAATCAACTACCCCTTCTCAAGCCGATATTGACCGGGTGACTACACTCCTTATTCACGGCTACTTAACAGAGATTTACGCGCTTCAAAAAATTACCGTTGATGTGGCTGATTTAAATAAGCTCAGTTTCCGTGACATTCTTCTCATCACCCAAATTGGTCTTGAACCTGGGATCACGTCCACAAAGCTTAGCCGAACTTTTCGGATTTCAAGCCCCTTACTCTCCACACGGATTACGGCACTCATGCACCTCGACCTCGTTGAACAGGTCGAAGGAAGCATGGACCGTCGGATTCACAATCTTAAATTATTGGAACGTGGCGAAGCTGTTTATCAACACTGGTACGCACGGATCCAAGAAATGGCAAAATCACTCCTTGCCACTTTTCCCCGAACTGAGATCGATACAATGGAAGACCACATCGGTGGCATTCTAGAAATTGTTAATCACGATCTTCACGACGAAAAGTAGTTTGAACAAATAAAAAACCAGATACCCAATAGGGTATCTGGTTTTTTATTTGTTCAACTATTTTCGTTTACCACGGCGCGCTTTTTTAATGGCGCGTTCACGTGCACGTGCTTGCTCACGTTTTGCCGATTCCTTGGCTTCACGTTCACGGTTGATTTTCCATGGGTTCTGAATCAGCAGGGTTTGGCCCGCTTGGAACGCATTAGAAATCACCCAGTAAAGCGATAATGCTGTTGGAACAGACATGGCTGTAAAGAAGATGATGACCGGCATTCCCCACACCATCACTGCGTTCATTGAGTTTGTTTCTGGTTGACTCTTAACACTCAACCATGAGCTCAAGAACGTAAAGATAGCGGCCAGAACTGGCAGGATGAAGTAAGGATCACGATCCCCCAATTGCATCCACAAGAACGACCCTGTTTTCAATGCGGCCGTCCGGTAGATGGCCTGGTACAATGCCCAGATAATTGGCAATTGAACCAACATTGGCAAACAACCAGAAACTGGGTTGTAACCAACTTCGGCATACAACTTCCGTGTTTCGGCCTGCAACGTTTGCTGCGTTGCTGTGTCCCGTGATGAATACTTCTTTTGCAGTGCTGAAATTTGTGGCTGAATTTCCTGCATCTTTCGCATTGACCGTGTTTGATAGATCATCAATGGCAAGATAATGATCCGAATGATCAGGGTAATCATGATGATCCCCATCCCATAACCACCAAACACGTGACTCAGCCAAATGATGAACTGACTCAGGTTATATAAGATCACATGATCCCAAAAACCCGTACTCTTACTGGTAATCGCGGTCCGACCACACGCAGCCAAGAACAAACTGGCCATTGCGACCATTGCCAAGGCTAAGCTCCGCCGACGCTTTTTACCAAAACGGTTCCCGTTGGACTTCACAATATTTTCCTCATTATTCTCATAAATTACTAGCTAACGCCATGTTTACTCCGTTGGTAACAACTTTGCTAGGCGCAACGCATGAATCAGATTTCGTTTCGTATCTTCCATAGACAACCCATCTGCGGATGGCCGTGCGATAACTAAGAAATCAACATCCTGGCGTAGCATTGGCTTCAATTCCAGTAACGACTGGCGAATTCGCCGTTTAACCCAGTTGCGGTGCACAGCATTCCCGATTTTTTTCCCGACAGAAATTCCGACGCGAAAATGTGGCTGCTCTGGTTTTGCCATCGTGTAGATGACAAACTGCCGGTTAGCCACGGAGTTGCGCATTTCAAACACGGTTTGAAACTCGCTTTCCTTTTTAATCCGGTATGATTTTCTCACTGGTCAAGTTCTCCTTCGTTCAAGGTCGACGTTTTTATTGAAACGTCCATAAAATGACCGCCAAAAAAATAAAAAAGGTCACTGAAAAATATCAGTGGCCTGTTTTTATGCAGATAATACTTTTCTGCCCTTTTGGCGCCGACGTGCTAACACCTTACGGCCGTTGCTTGTGCTCATCCGTTTCCGGAAACCATGAACACGCTCACGGTGACGTTTCTTAGGTTGGTAAGTTCTCTTCATGTGGATGCACCTCCTTCTAGGGTCGTCACGACAAAGATATCTAAATAATGACGACACATTTTGGATATCCAGCGTTTCTGATTATATTTAGCAGCTAATAAGCTAGCTTACGCACGAGATAAAACTCATGCAGTTCCTAAATATAATAGCATAGTCGACCGCCCTTGCAAATAGCTAAACGAATTTTCCTTCAGTAAACTTTGCGAAAGTTATCCACAGTCCCGTTTGAGCCATCCACAACCCCGGTGGACGCAACACGCAGTGACTTTTTTTATTAACAACTCGTCCACATAGAAATTCACAAATCCACAGCCAGTTTAAAAGTTATCCACAACCCGATTTTTTTCGGTGGATAACTTTTAAAAACGCTTTTGTACCACAGCTAGTTACACACATTGACCGGTGGATAACTTGTTTCACAGCGGAAAAATCCCGTGCTAACAACATCCCTGTGGATAACTTGTCCTCATCCCTGTGGAACATTCGTAATTAGTTCTGTGGAAGCTGTGGAAAACTCTTTTTTTTCATGCTAAAGTGGTTCCTGCACACCAAGGTTTCGTTCACTTGGTTCGATATTTTCGCTAAATTCATGAATTCATCATTCTAGGAGGCACTTTTTGTGGTCGATAAACACACACTCTGGGATGGCTTAAAGGAAAGTTTTCGCTCTAATTTGTCACCCGTCACGTTTAATACTTGGGTTGAATCCGCCCAACCACTATCGTACCAAGCACCGCATTTTCGTTTACAGGTGCCATCACAACTGCATAAAGACTACTGGGAGCGGACATTAACGCCCAAATTAGTTGAATTTGCCTTTTCTGATTTTCAAGCTGAACTTGAGCCTGAATATATCATTGAAGGGCAAGCACCGGCTGCCATTGTGGACGAGCAGGCGCCAGCTGCCGATAAACAACAATCCGTTAAGCCCGTCAGTAATCATGCTGACTCACTGAACGAAAAGTACACCTTTGATACGTTCGTCATTGGTAAGGGGAACCAAATGGCCAACGCGGCTGCCATGGCTGTTTCTGAGGAACCGGGAACGCTGTACAACCCGCTGTTTCTTTATGGTGGCGTGGGCCTTGGTAAGACCCACTTGATGCACGCCATTGGCCACGCAATGATCGCGACTAATCCCAATACCAACGTGATGTACGTCACCAGTGAAGAATTTACAAATGACATGGTCATGTCCATTCGGGATAAGACGCAGGAACAATTCCGCCAAAAGTACCGTTACGTGGACCTCTTACTGGTTGATGACATTCAGTTCTTTGCGGATAAGGAAGGGACGCAGGAAGAATTCTTCCACACGTTTGAGCAGCTTTACAACAATAGTAAACAGATTGTACTCACATCCGACCGCCTGCCAAACGAAATTCCTAAGCTTCAAGATCGCTTAGTTAGCCGTTTTAAATGGGGCTTATCCGTCGACATCACGGCCCCCGATCTCGAAACACGGATCGCCATTCTTCGGAACAAAGCCGAGCGTGAGCACATTGAAATTCCAGATGACGCCCTCGAAATCATCGCCAGTCAGGTCAACAGTAACGTCCGCGAATTGGAGGGCGCCCTGGCCCGTGTTCAGGCCTACGCCCATCTCCAAAAGACTGGGATTACTGAGGAACTCGTGCATAATGCACTGAAGAGCTTGAACCTTGAAAACAAGCCAACCCTAACGATTGAACTCATTCAACAGAAGGTCGCCGATTACTTCGACGTCAATCTGACGGACCTTAAGGGTAAAAAACGGATGAAGGAAATCGTGGTGCCTCGGCAGATCGCGATGTACCTAGCCCGTGAGTTAACGAATTCTTCCCTACCAAAAATCGGTAAAGCCTTTGGCGGTAAGGATCATACGACTGTATTACACTCATGTGATAAGATTGCAGAGAGTTTACCGACCGATAGTAAGCTTGCAGAGAACATTCAGCAGCTTAAAATTGAGATACAACGGTAACCTGAACTAGCGTATGATGAAAACGAGGTCTATTTTGGCCTGTGGATAACTAAGAAAAGGGTCCGAGAGTTTTCCACCACTTATCCACAGGTGGAAAACTTGCCCTCACTGGTCGCAACCAGGTTATCCACAGTATCAACATGGCCTACTACTACGACTATTTATTTATCTTAAATAAGTAATGGGGCTTCGCCCCGCCATTACGTGATCAACTTTAGGAGACAAATTATGCAATTTACGGTTAATCGACAAAGTTTCATCAAAAAACTCAATGACGTTTCACGTGCCATCTCCACAAAAACAACAATTCCGATTCTGACTGGATTAAAGCTGGTCGTAACAGACAGTGACATTACGTTTACTGGTTCAGATACGGACATTTCCATCGAAACCACGCTCCGTGTGGACGATGATGACGCAGAATTAACGGTAACTGAACCAGGGAACATTGTGTTACCAGCCCGGTTCTTCAGTGAAATTGTTAAGCGACTTCCAGAATCAACGATGACCATTTCCGTTAAGGAAGGCTTCCAAGCCAACATCACCTCTGGAGCAGCAGCGTTTACCATTAACGGGTTGGACGCAAATAACTATCCTCATTTACCAGAAATTGAAAGCACAGATGAAGTCACACTTGCTGGTGATGTTTTCCGCGAAATCATCAACACAACGGTTATCGCAGTCTCAAACCAAGAAAGTCGCCCAATTTTGACGGGGGTCCACTTTACGTTAGCAGGGGATCAATTTACGGCCGTGGCGACAGATTCTCACCGGTTGAGTCAGCGCAAGATTACGTTGCCAACACCAGCCACAACGCCACACGATGTCATCATTCCCGGAAAATCATTGATTGAATTATCACGGATGATTGGTGAAGACAGTCAGGACGTAAAAATGCGGTTAGCTGAAAACCAGGTTTTGTTCCTGTTAGGCGACACTGCGTTTTACTCACGATTGTTGGAAGGAAACTACCCGGACACGTCACGTTTGATTCCAAGTGAAGCCGATACGACGATGGAAATTTCTGCGCCAGCATTGCTATCTGCCATCGAACGGGCGTCATTGCTGTCTCATGAAAGTCGGAATAACGTTGTTAAACTGACGCTCGCAGATGCCGACAAGACGGCCACGATTTTTGGAAACTCACCAGACGTTGGGGCGGTAGAAGAAAACCTGTCCGCCATTTCACTGGCTGGGAAGGATCTTGAAATTTCGTTTAACCCGGACTACCTAAAGGATGCGCTGCGTTCCTTTGGTCAGGCACAGATCAAGCTGAGCTTTACGTCAGCATTGCGGCCGTTTACGCTGGTTCCAAGTGAAGATGAGGATAACTTTATCCAATTGATCACACCCGTGCGGACGTTCTAAAGTTAATTAATCGAAAAAATGCGTTCAGGAAAAATCCTGAACGCATTTTTTAGTGGATATTTGAAAGACCACAGCGTGTTAGGGAATGAAAAGGGGCAATGATGCGTTCCATATTTCATGAATACCACGGTTTATCCCCTTGAAAATTCACCAGCTGAATTAATTGCTCACCGATTTTTAGTAAAAATTCGGCATTAATTTTAATATTTGGCATTTAAACGCGCTGTCAGCCATTTTAGGGGCTCGATGGTATCGGGTCTTTAAAATTGCTTAGACGCGACGATAGCGCGTCTAAATCGGTTAATTGATTGTTTTTACCCTGCCAAACCGGTATAATGGTTACTGCAAGTAAGGATGGTGCTAATCATGAAAAAAGAAGTTTTAATCAAGACGGCCTTTATTACGCTGGGCCAGTTACTGAAAGAAGAATCTGTTGTTGATTCTGGTGGCCAAGCAAAATGGTACCTTCGTGAACATGCGGTTTCCGTTAACGGTGAACCGGATGATCGGCGGGGGCGGAAACTTTTTGCTGGTGATTCTGTTGATGTCCCAGACGTTGGGCTCTTTTTTATTCGTGAAAATCAGGCAACATCAACGGAAAAGGACGACTAAATGTACCTGGAAAGTTTGCACCTCAAGAATTTTCGTAATTATGACGAACTTGACGTGAACTTTAACCAAGGTGTGAACGTTTTGCTAGGCGAAAATGCCCAGGGGAAGACGAATCTCCTGGAAGCAATTTATGTGTTGGCGTTGACTCGGTCGCACCGGACTGCTAATGATCGTGATTTGATCAACTGGCAGGCGAATGAAGCACTGGTTTCTGGACGGATCCATAAAGCAACGACAACAACGCCACTAGAACTAACGTTTAGTAAAAAGGGGAAAAAGGCGAAGGTGAACCACCTCGAACAGGCCCGGTTATCGGCCTATGTGGGGAACCTTAACGTCATTTTATTTGCACCGGAAGATTTAGAACTCGTGAAGGGGTCGCCATCTGTGCGGCGCCATTTTATTGACCAAGAGTTTGGCCAAATGAGCCCTAAATACCTTTATAACGCTGGTCAGTACCGCATGGTCTTGCGGCAGCGGAATAACTATTTACGCCAACTTCAGCGAAAACAGGCTAAGGATCTGGTGTACCTGGGCGTTCTAAGTGATCAACTAGCAGCGTTTGGGGCTGAACTGGTTGCTGCCCGGCTCGATTTTCTTGATCAGTTAGCTGATTGGGCAAAGGCAGTCCATGAAGTGATTTCTCAGGAGCGTGAACAGTTAGCCTTTGACTACGTTAGCCAAATTAAGGCGACACGGGATGCCTCTGTTGACGAGTTGTATCACGTGTACCAGGAACAGTATGAAAAGCAACAACGTAAGGAAATCGAACAGGGGACAACGCTACTTGGCCCCCACCGTGATGACCTTCAATTTTTAGTAAACGGAAAGAACGTTCAAACGTTTGGATCGCAGGGACAGCAACGAACAACCGCGCTGTCAGTGAAATTGGCCGAAATCGATTTGATGAAAGCCATCACTGGTGAGTACCCGGTGCTCTTGCTGGATGACGTGTTAAGCGAGCTAGATGATGCCCGCCAGACACATTTGCTGCGATCCATTCAAGATAAGGTGCAAACGTTTTTGACCACAACGTCATTGAGCGGGATTGCGCAAAAACTCATTAATCCACCAACGGTGTTTGACATCGCTAGTGGCACGCTGACGGCCGCACCCAGTGAGTCGGATGATGCGTGATTAGGTGGTCGATTGCGTCGGTTGGTTTTGAGGAGGAATAAGTTTGGCTGAACAAGATGAGCAACATTTATCTCAAGAAGAACGTGAACGGGCTGAACAAGCAGAGGCAGACCAAGCATCAAAGGTTGCATCTGATGATGAAACAACTCGTGAAGCGGAGGTCGGCCAGTATAATGCCGATCAGATCCAGGTGTTGGAAGGGCTTGAAGCCGTTCGGAAACGCCCCGGAATGTACATTGGGACGACAACGTCACAAGGACTTCACCACCTGGTGTGGGAAATTGTTGATAACGGAATTGACGAAGCCTTAGCTGGGTTTGCCGACGAAATCAACGTTGTTGTTGAAGAAGATAATTCCATTACCGTTACGGATAATGGGCGGGGAATTCCTGTCGATATCCAAAAGAAGACCGGGAAACCAGCACTGGAAACGGTGTACACGATCCTGCATGCCGGTGGTAAGTTTGGCGGTGGCGGATACAAGGTTTCTGGTGGACTGCACGGGGTTGGTGCGTCCGTTGTTAACGCGCTCTCAACCGAGTTGGATGTTCGTGTGTTAAGAAATGGTAAGGTCTACTACATGGACTTTGAAACGGGCCATGTGAAAACGCCAATGAAGGTCATTGGTGAAGCAGATCCACATGCGCACGGAACCATTGTTCACTTCACGCCGGATCCAGATATCTTCCGTGAAACGACTGTTTATGACATTAAGACGTTGACCACGCGGATTCGTGAACTGGCTTTTTTGAACAAGGGCTTGAAGATCACGATTGAAGACAAGCGGCCAGAAGAACCCACCAAAGAAGTTTTCCACTTTGAAGGTGGGATCAAGGAATACGTGAAGTACCTTGATGACGGGAAGGATGTTCTGTTCGACGAACCAGTGTACGTTGAAGGCACCCAAAATGGCATCGTGGTCGAAGTAAGTTTGCAGTACACCGATGACTTTCACAGCAACTTGCTGACGTTTACCAACAACATCCACACCTACGAAGGTGGGACGCATGAAACTGGGTTTAAGTCAGCCCTAACGCGGGTGATCAATGATTATGCGCATAAGAGTAACCAGTTAAAGGACAACGATGATCCATTGTCTGGGGATGATGTGCGTGAAGGACTGACAGCAGTTGTGTCCATTAAGCATCCGGATCCTCAGTTTGAAGGGCAAACGAAGACTAAACTTGGGAACTCAGACGCCCGGGCCGCAACGGATCACTTATTTAGTGACACATTTAGCCGGTTCATGATGGAAAATCCGGATACGGCCCGGAAGATCGTTGATAAGGGAATCTTGGCGTCAAAAGCCCGGGTTGCCGCAAAACGGGCTCGTGAAGTAACCCGGAAGAAGTCAGGGTTGGAAATTTCAAACCTGCCTGGGAAATTGGCGGACAATACGTCAAAAGATCCAGTCCTTTCAGAATTGTTCATCGTCGAAGGGGACTCCGCCGGTGGTTCAGCTAAGCAAGGTCGTTCACGACTGACGCAGGCCATTTTGCCAATTCGTGGGAAAATCCTGAACGTTGAAAAGGCTAGTTTGGACCGGGTGTTGGCCAACGAAGAAATTCGGTCACTGTTTACCGCACTTGGTACGGGCTTTGGTGAAGACTTTGATATTTCAAAGGCAAATTACCATAAGCTGATCATCATGACGGATGCCGATGTCGACGGCGCCCACATTCGGACGCTGTTACTGACGTTGTTCTACCGCTTCATGCGGCCGATGATCGACGCCGGCTACGTGTACATTGCCCAGCCACCGCTTTACCGGGTGGCCCAAGGGAAAATGATGCGGTACATCGATACTAACGAAGAATTGAACACGATTTTGGGCCAGCTACCACCATCGCCAAAACCAACGATCCAACGGTACAAAGGGCTTGGTGAAATGGATGCTGAACAATTGTGGGAAACCACAATGGACCCAGAACAACGACGGCTGCTGCGGGTTGATCCCCAGGACGCCATTGAAGCCGATCAGATTTTTACCATGCTGATGGGTGACAAGGTGGAACCACGTCGAAAGTTCATTGAAGAAAACGCTAAGTTCGTTGAAAACTTGGATGCTTAGTGTGTTGGCTAAGAACAAGTGTTGAACGAAGATAAAGGAGTAGCGAAATGAGCGAAGATTTACCGAGTCGCATCACGGACGTTAACCTGTCGCAAACAATGCGGACATCATTTTTGAACTACGCGATGTCCGTTATTGTTGCCCGGGCGTTACCTGATGTGCGTGATGGAATGAAGCCGGTTCACCGCCGGATTCTGTACGATATGCACGAATTAGGGAACACGCCAGACAAGGCGTACAAAAAGTCAGCCAGAATCGTTGGGGACGTTTTGGGTAAGTATCACCCCCATGGTGACAGTGCCGTTTACGAATCAATGGTTCGGATGGCGCAAGACTTTAGTTACCGGTACATGCTTGTTGATGGTCACGGGAACTTTGGGTCCGTCGATGGTGATGGTGCCGCTGCCATGCGGTATACCGAAGTCCGGATGAGTAAAATTGCCCTGGAAATGTTGCGGGACATTAATAAAAACACCATTGATTTTCAGGATAACTATGATGGAACGGAACGCGAACCAAGTGTTCTGCCCGCACGGTTCCCGAACTTACTGGTTAACGGGGCCTCTGGGATCGCCGTTGGGATGGCAACAAGTATTCCACCGCATAACCTATCTGAGGTTATCAGTGGGATCCACATTTTGATGAATAATCCTGAAGCAACCACGGCTGATTTGATGGAGGCCATTCCGGGACCTGATTTCCCAACTGGTGCCATTGTGATGGGGAAAGCCGGGATTCGGAAGGCTTACGAGACCGGGAAGGGTTCCATTACCGTTCGTTCAAAGGTCGACATCGAGACGGCGAAAAACGGGCGTGAACGAATTATCGTGACGGAATTACCATACATGGTGAACAAGGCGCGGTTAATTGAACACATCGCTGAGTTAGCTCGTGATAAACGGATCGAAGGGATCACGGACATTAACGATGAATCTGACCGTGAAGGACTTCGTGTTGTGATCGATGTTCGTCGCGATATGTCAGCCTCCGTCATTTTGAACAACCTGTATAAAATGACGATGCTCCAAACATCGTTTAGCTTTAATATGCTGGCCATTGAAGACGGGACGCCAAAAGTGCTTAGTTTAAAGCAAATTTTGACGGACTACCTGCGTCACCAAGAAAGTGTTATTCGGCGCCGGACAGAATTTGAATTAAAACGGGCCCAAGCGCGGGCGCACATTCTGGAAGGGTTACGAATTGCCCTGGATCACATTGATGCCATCATTTCGATCATTCGGAATTCCCAAACGGCGGATGTGGCAAAGACACAGTTAATGGGGAACTATTCCCTGTCTGACAAGCAGGCACAGGCCATTTTGGATATGCGGCTGGTTCGACTAACGGGTCTGGAACGTGGCAAGATCGAGGATGAATATAATGGTTTGATGGCGGACATCGCTGATTATCAAGATATTTTGGCGCACGAAGCCCGGATCAACGAAATCATCTACCAAGAATTGTTGGAAATCCAAAATAAGTTTGGTGACGACCGGCGGACTGAACTTCAAGTTGGGGACATCTCGAGCATTGAAGATGAAGACCTGATCGAAGAAGAAGACGTTATTGTTACCTTGACTCATAATGGGTACATTAAGCGGCTCCCAACCACCGAATTTAAGGCGCAACACCGTGGTGGTCGGGGAATTCAGGGGATGAATGTTCATGATGATGATTTCATTGAGCATTTGATCTCAACCTCAACGCATGACCGCCTGATGATGTTTACCAATACCGGGAAGGTTTACTCGATGAAGGGGTATGAAATCCCTGAATACGGGCGGACCGCTAAGGGAATCCCCGTCATCAACCTATTAGGCGTGGATGCTGGTGAACGGATTCAAGCCGTCATTAACGTAACGGGTGATCCAAGTGAAAGCGACAAGTACCTGTTCTTTACGACCGTTCAAGGGGTCGTTAAACGGACAGCCGTCACGGAATTTGCCAACATCAGAAGTAACGGTTTGAAAGCCATTAACCTGCATGACGGCGATGAACTGATCAACGTTGCAATCACGGATGGTCATCAAAACATGATTATCGGGACGCATGAAGGGTACGCCGTGTCGTTTGCGGAAGAAAATGTCCGTGACATGGGCCGTTCTGCTGCCGGTGTTCGTGGGATTCGGTTACGCGATGATGACTTTGTGGTTGGTGCCAACGTTCTGACACCAGACAGCCACGTGCTGGTCATTAGCGAAAAGGGTTACGGAAAGCAGACCAAAGCCAGCGACTACCCAATTAAGGGTCGTGGTGGTAAGGGAATCAAGACCGTTAACGTTACCGAAAAGAACGGACCGTTGGCTGGGTTAACGACCGTTGATGGCACGGAAGACATCATGTTGGTTACCGATAAGGGTGTCATGATTCGTTTTAACATCAACAGTGTGTCGGAAACAGGTCGGGCCACCCTTGGGGTGCATTTGATTCGGATCGATGAGGATGCCAAGGTTGCAACCATGGCCAAGGTTGAACCAGAAGAATTGGAAGACGTTTCGACTGAAGCTGTTGTCGAAGAAGAATCCAGTGCTGATGGCACAACCTCAGCAAATGAACCAGCTGGTGATGCAACCGAACAGGTCAACGAACTGTTGAATCGTGCGGAAGCAGATCAAAACGAGGATAATGACTAAGTAAGTGACATCACTGGTCGAAAATAAATGTGTATGAATGAAAAGGACTGACTGCCCAAATGATGGGTTGACCTTTACCCCGAAAGTTGAAACAAACTTTCGGGGTTTTCTTATGACTAAAATTTCTATTGAAACTAAAATCATTGCTGTTGAAGCGTATCTAACAGGATCGGATTCAAAACTTGCTGTTCGAAACAGATATC
>NZ_BQXN01000025.1:0-34616 GCF_045862745.1 Furfurilactobacillus entadae
GGCAGGTTACCCACGTGTTACTCACCCGTTCGCCACTCATCTCAATGTTTTATCAATCAAGTGCAAGCACCGTCAATCAAAAACGAAGATGCGTTCGACTTGCATGTATTAGGCCCGCCGCCAGCGTTCATCCTGAGCCAGGATCAAACTCTCAAATTAATGAGTTATTTGAACTAACTCTTGTTTTTGTTACTTGGTTATAAAGTGAATAGACTTCACAATTGTATTGTTTTGAACTTTCGTTCAAAGACCCTACACATTTGATTCGTCGAAACGTTGTTCAGTTTTCAAAGATCTAACTCGCTGTCATTTGACAACTTAATTACTATATCATGTTGTCTAACAGGTGTCAAGCAAGTAATTAAACATTTTTTTGAAATCCGTTTAGCAACTCGCTTCCTGTCAAAGCAACGTGTATTACTATATCAACCAGGGGCACTTAGGTCAAGCGTTTTTCTAAAAAAGTTTAACTCTTATTTTCAAATGTCTTTTACTTCATTATGTGTGCGTCATAAGTTTTTAAGTTAACCACTAGCTAAATCACCAGCAACCACACCTCACCCCACAAACAATCAGATAACTTTCTAGACACTCGCCACGGTTGACCCACAAATAAGACAAAAACGGCCTCGAGAGCAAGCGCTCTGGAAGCCGTTTTCATTAATTTCCGTGATTAATATTCACACGACTGGTCTTTGTTCCAATCCAAAACGGCACTTTGACAACACCAGCGACCTTATCTTGATCAACAAACCCCCAGTACCGACTGTCATTAGACACAGAACGGTGATCCCCCAGGACAAAATAGTGTCCGCGTGGCACCGTAATTGATTGCGTCCGCCAGTCATACTCTCGTCCAAGCGTTCGTAAGTTCCAATTTCCTGTCGCTCGTCGTTGCGACGATCCAATGTAACTTTGATCAATTTGTTTACCGTTTACGTAGAGGTCGCCCTGCTTACTTTCGACCGTGTCACCCGGCAAGCCAATCACCCGTTTAACGTAATTAACGTGTGTCGTGGCGTTCGGATCTTCGCCCTTTGCGTCAAAAATAATGACGCTGTTATGGTGGATTGGCGCCACCTTAATTAAGGCCACCCGTTCTTGATCAATCAAATTTGGCTGCATCGACGGACCATTGACTCGTGCAAACTGAAACACAAACGCGCGAATCAACAGTGCGATACAAATCCCAATCAAAATTGGAACCACTACGTTCCCCACAACTTTTGTTAGTCGGTTACCCCATTTTGTATCCTTCATCGCGTTCTGCCCGCCCACATTAAAATTATCGCTTTTCGCTTATATTTTAATCCTGTCAAACAGAAATACAATTCAAAAACCACAAATGCTGTTGAATGTTACAGGTTACAACTAATCGTCGTCATCCTCATCGTCGAGCCCACTTCGTGCATCATGGCCACCCCACGCTTGCAACTCAAGAATCGTTTCCTGATTATGCATGAGCAATGTCATTAAGCGAGCCGTCAAACCAGGCCGGTCTTCTCTTTCAGCTAGTTTAATCGCCCTGGTAATAAAGAGGTTTTCTGTATCATAATCATGCACCAGCAGATCAATCATCCGCTCAGCTGGTTGATACTTGGTTCGGCCATCCTCGGTCAGCATCGCATACGCCGTAAATGCCGCTGTGGTACTAGGCGTGACTTCCCCTTCAGCTAACAACGTCCGGCCCAGGTCATCACGTTGCTGCACTGCTTGTTTCATTAATGTCGTTAATGTTGGCACCAATGATAATCGTGCCGGCCCCTTGATGTACCACTTGATCTGCTGAAGTTTATTGATCAAAACGGATAAATTTGCCACAACATGCCCGGTCATCGCCCCGGCAGTCGGTGCATGATGATCAATCTCCGCCTGATTTAACTCTGCTTGATACTGTTCTTCTACTGACATTGACTCACCTCCCGTTTACTTTGCAGCACGAACTTTAACTTGCTGAACTTCATAGCCTAATCCGGTAACAACGTTGGCTAGTGCATCCGCGGTCGTCGCCGTTTCATCCACATCCACTTTCACCTTAGCCGCATTAAATAAGACCTTCACATCATTAACACCAGCTTGATGAATAAGTGCACCCTGGATTTTTTGCATACATGAGGGACAAGACAAGGCATCTAACTGTAAAATTACTTTACTCATTTTCGACCACTCCGTTTCTTTGACTTGGTTAACTCTAGTGTACTGATGATGTGTCCCCCGTTACTTGACGCACATCAAGTTTCTGCCCCTTTTTATGTGGCTTTCTGCTTATTAATCGCATGGCGTTCAGGATAACCACGAGAATACTAACTTCATGGATTAACATCCCACTCGCCATGTAGATCTTCCCAGCCACCAATCCGCCAAGCAGGAGGGCAACCGTCGCCACTGCAACGACGATGTTTTCACGGGTATTGGCAACCACCCGCTTTGCTAATCCATACGCATGGACTAGCTCAGCAAAACTGCCTTTCATAAGGACGACAGCCGAAGTTTCCACAGCCACATCCGTTCCGCTACCAACGGCAATCCCAATATCTGCCACTGCTAGTGAGGGACTATCGTTGATCCCGTCACCCACAAAGGCCACCGTGTGCCCCGCTGATTGAAGGGCTTGCACAGCAGCAACCTTTTCTTCCGGTAACAAATTAGCTTGGACAACATCCACGCCTGCTTGCTGGCCAATCGCCGCTGCTGTTCGCTCATTATCTCCGGTCAACATCACGACCTGCTTAATGCCTAACTGGCGTAATTGTTTGAGACTAACAACCACGTCTTCGCGCAACTCATCCGCGATGCCAACAAGAACCTGTAACTCCCCGGCAACTGCCACCAGGACTGTCGATTGACCAGCCTGTTGGGCAGCCATAATGTCCGCCTGTTGTGCCGACGAAAGTTGAACACCGTGCTGAACCAGAAGGGCCTCACTCCCAATCACTAATGGCTGACCATCAGCCTGTGCCACTAATCCTTGCCCCTTAACCGTTTCAACGGCGGTTACGTGTCCCGGTTCGTTGTCCCATTTTTGCTTGGTAACGTACGTTATCAGTGCTTGTGCCAGCGGGTGAAACGACGCTTGCTCAGCCATAGCTGCTAACTGAAGGGCTCGTTGACTAGCCTTTTCATCGTAGCGTTTAACTGATGTTACAACGGTTGCTCCCTTCGTCAACGTCCCGGTTTTATCGACCGCCAAAGCATCCACCCGGCTGAGGGTATCCATAACATCCCCACCCTTAATGAGCACACCGTGTTGAGCACCGTTTCCAATTCCCGCAACGTTTGACACGGGGCCCCAATGACAAGCGCCCCCGGGCAACCAAGGACCATCACTGTAATGGCCAACCGAACATCTTTAAACACCACCCCAACAAGCACCGCCAACACCAACACAGCCGGCGTATAGTATGTGGCGAACCGATCAATAAACTGTTCAACCGGGGATTTTGCGTCCTGAGCGTTTTCCACCAGTTCCACGATTTTTCCAAACGTTGTCTCCTCGCCAACCCGTGTTGCCTGAACAGTCAACGTCCCGTTATCTAACATTGTCCCGGCATAAACATTAGCACCGACCGTCTTCTCAACCAGTTTAGCTTCACCCGTGACGCTGGCCTCATTGAGATAACCCGTCCCGTTCATAATGACGCCATCGACTGGCACTTGCCCCCCTGTCTTGACCAAAACGACGTCACCTTCCTCAACATCGTCAACATCCGTTGCAACTGGCTCACCACCCTCATGAACGACCCATGCCTGTGTTGGTGCCATTGCAGTCAACGTTTTGATCGACCGCCGCGTTTTTGCCAATGTTTTCTCTTCTAACCATGACCCAAATAAAAACAGAAAGGTCACGATGGCCGCTTCACTGACTTCGCCAATGATCAAGGCCCCAATCGCTGCCAGGCTAACCAATAACTCAATGCTAATCACCCGGGCGCGCAGTGCACCCCATGCACGTAAGCCGATTGGGAGGCCAGCGACGATTGCTGCCAGCGTTAACGCAACCGGTCTAACCCATAGCCATGGTAAAAACCGACCGCCAATCCCGATGATTAACAAGCCTGCTGCAATCACCGTCAATCGTTGCGTCTGTCTTTGAATCCATCTCATTACCGTCATGTCGCCACACCCCTTTAATTGAATATCCTCAGTGTAGTGGCAATGACACTTAAAATAATTGACGCTCGTCAAGTCTCGGTCGTTTAACCACAAAAAATAAGCCGCACCGGCCTTATTAATGGCGGTACAGCTTATTTTTTCGTTAGTGTAATAATTCATCCCATGCATTCCAGACGTTTGTATCACTAAACGGTTTTGCTAATTGAACCGCTTGTTTACTCCAGCGACTCAGCCGTTTCCGACTATTTAAGAGTGAAACGACACTGTCTGCCACCTTCTGCACGTTGCCTGGTTGAACCAAGACCCCGTTTTGCCCATCAGTAATCATTTCCCGGGGACCGTACAAACTATCATAGCCAACCACCGGAACCCCGTGCGTTAAGGCCTCCATCATCGCTAATGGCTGTGCATCCCCGCGGGCCGTATTGATCAATACCTGCGCGTCGTCATACACGGCGTCCATTGCCGCTTGGTAGCCAGCAAACGTCACGGCATCACCTAAGTTCAGCTGATCAACCTGCTGTTGAAGTGTTTGCTGCGCTGACCCATATCCGTAAATAGTTAACGTCGTCTTGGGCAGCCGCTTGTGAATCAAACTAAACGCTGCGATTGCCTGATCCACTTGTTTATCCGGCTCCAAGCGACTGACAACGATCAGCCGGCCAGCCGTTCGTTCTGCCACAGGGACTGGTTCAGCCATTAAATCATCTGCAAACGCCACCGCAGCTGAAATCGGTGTGATTGGCCGGGCTGGATGATCACCCAGCCACCGAGTCAAATCCTGCGCTTGTCGTCTGGTAGCGGTGATCACACCATCAAAGGCTGCCATGTGTTCATGGATCGCGTAGGTGTAGACCCCGTTTAAGTTTGCAAAGACTTGATCCGTCAAGTCCACCGTATGCGGCGTCGGTAGCCAAAGGTACTTTCTTGCCGGCGTTGTCATGTTGACCAACGGTTCATCTGTCACCATCGGTCGGTCCGCAATAAAGACGTTTTCTTCTGGTGTCCGTTCGTTTAACCGGTCTAAGAAGTACGTTGTTAGCGCCACTTCATCATTAAAATAATGGTCCCCGTCAACCATCAGCTTGCACTGGGTGAGCACACCCTGTGTGCCTGCTGATGGTCCGTAATACTGCTCCATAAACCGGCTGCCATCTGGACGGTAAAATAGCTCGGTACTCAAGTGACTGTCGCTACCGAAAAATTGATCACGAGCTTTGAATCCACGCGCATCATAATCCGTTCGCTGGGTAATGTTTCCAAATGCATCATAAATCAGCACATAGTATAAGTGGCCCACCGTTCCTGGCGCAAAAAACACATCAGCAACTAACCGATCCCCATCGTAGACCTTGGTGTCATCGGCACCCGGATTAATGTTGTAATCACGCGGTAGGTTGAGGGTGTCAACGGTCATTACCGTCGGCTCAAAATGTTCCGTTCCCCGAAAGAAATCAAACAAATTGACCATGTCATCATCCACTAGGCCAAACTTTTTCATGTTGTCATGTAGCAAGCCGTCAAAGTTTCGCGTCACCAATTGAGCGGCGGCGCCATGATCATGGAACACCCGCAACCGCTTAAACTCGGCATGCTCCAGACCAGAATTCATTGCCATCAAATACTGGTTCACAAAGTAGTTCATTGCAGGTTCGCCCCCTGTTTTTTCGCATCACTAATTAGCTTCTGCCACCGATTCCAGACTGCCGTTTCAGAATACCGCTCACTGTCTTGGTACGCCTGTTCACTGTACCGTTTCAACCGTGGTTCGTCGTTTAACAATTCAACGATTGCATTTGCTAAGGCATCCACGTCGTTTAAGGTCACCAAGAGGCCATCTTGTTGATCACGAATAATGTCCCGTGGACCATACTTCACGTCGTAGGCAATCTGAGGAACCCCATGCGACTGTCCCTCTAATAGTGACAACGCAAAGCCCTCTGCTCGACTGGTCAACAATGCCAATTGGGCCTGATCATACACCGCCCCAATGTCGATTGTATAGTCGTTAAAGTGGACAACAGCGCCTAAATCCAAACTGGCAACCTGATCACGTAGCTCTGTGCCGGTATTGCCATTCGCATAGCCCCAAAATTCCAACGTTGCGTAAGGGACCCGCTCGTGAACTTGCTTAAACGCCGTCACGATCTGATTCTGCTGTTTTTCTTCGGATAATCGCGCGACGACAATTACTTGTCCGCGCTTTCGGGCTGACCAGTCGACGCGCGGTGCATCACTAACAGCCGCTGGCACAATCCCCACCGGAATGGTGTACACAGGCACTTCATCCCCGTAACGTTTAGTGAAATCTGCCGTTTGCTCAGCCGTTGCGGTAATGACCCCATCCCAATCACTCAGATTGTTGATCGCCATTCCGTAATTAAAGTTTAGCGTTGCCGTTTGTGGTTCGTCCGGATTATTCACGTGGTTACTGTGCAGATGCATTAATTTTACAGCCGCCGTCCGCATCCGTAATAACGGGTACGTCAGCTCGTAGGTCCGGTCAACCACAAAGACGTTGTGTTCACCGTTGCGGCGGTTTAATTCATCATAAAAGAACCGGGTCATCTCTTGCTCACCCGTAAACGCCCAGTCCTGCCCTTTGTAATCGAGCCATCGATACAGCGTATTGTGCTCTTTCCCCTGACGATCCGTCATGTGGGACGTTTGGTAAACTGGTTGCCCAGCAGGATTCAAAACTTGCTCTGTCGCCACGTGTCCGTTACTGCCGTACATCTGTTCAAGTGCTTTAAACCCTCTGGTATCCCACCAGTCGCTCTTAACGACCCGCCCAGTTTGATCAAAGTACTGCACATTGCTAACGGCCTTTGTCTTCTGGTCAAACAGATTGACGCGCGCCATTAACTGATTGCCATCAAAAAACTCATTGACCCCGTTATTGACCTTGTGTTTCCATGACGCTGGGAACACGAGGTCATCCACGGTCGTCTTTTGCGGGGTAAACGTCTCCGTCCCCTGAATAAAATCAAATAAGTTAACGCTGTCTTCATCCGCAATGCCTGCGTCTGCGAGCGTCTGGTGCAGGGAAAGGGAGAAAAAGCGGGTTACGATCTGTGCCGCTTGTTGGTGCGCATTAAAAAGCGCTAACCGTTTCATCTCAGCGTGCTCGATCCCCGATTTTTTTGGATTAATGCCCGTGTTAAGAAAATAAAACACGCCTGCCACCTCACGATTTCTTTTATTTATACTCTAAGCTTACCGCTTACATTCATTAAATGCTTGCCCTAATGCTACCAAACCTCGCCCATTTCTGGGTGTAAAACGGCTTTAATTTTAGCTAAAACAAAATGTTTTCCAGTCGAACCGTTTTCTAGGTCCCTAAAGGCACTTAATTTGCCCGTCTCCCCGAAATCTTTAATAATTGAATTAAGTCCCACCACGCGAAAATAAGCAATGCCAACTCATGAAATGGAGGTCCTGTCATGCCTGATAGCCGTCAACAATTACTGGTTGCCGTCGATTTTTCAGACCAAGCACCACTTGTTCGTGACTTCGCAATTGATGTTGCCGTGAAAGCTGATTACGGTATCCTCTTAACCTACGTTATTAACGAGGCCGCTTACCACATGCCACCAGATGACCCCAATCTTTCCCGCGTCATTAATGACGAATCTGATTTTGCCCACCATCAATTGGAAGATTTTGCTCAGCGCGCCCAAAAACTTGGCGTGGATGATTGTGACATTCAGGTCCTCTACGGCAATCCCAAAAACATCATTGTTCGGGAAGCTGCCAAACCGTTAATTCACCACGTTATTATTGGCGCCCACGGTAAACACGCCGTTTCTGATTCCGTCATCGGTTCCACCACTGACTTTGTGGTGTACCGCTCACCAAAATCAGTGACCGTCGTTAAATAGTGACCGTTCTCTAACGCGACCCAAATTTTAGACTTCGACTCCTGTAAGACAAACAGCCCCCTCACTGACATGGACCGTCAGTAAGGGGGCTGTTTGTCTTACAGGAGGGAGCCTTAACAAAATTTGTTTCGCTCTCTACTTTGTCATAAAGATATAAATATCCGCACTCGACAAGCCGATGGTGAACTTCACGCCCTTCGAGTAGATGGGATCAATGTTTGTTGAACCCTTTTTGGCCTTCTTTGTTTCCTTACCGAAGTCCTTCATCACCTTCTTGGCGTCCGCGCCCGTTCCATTAACAAGTAACGCAAAGCTGGTTCCAAACTTCTTTTGACCACTCTTTTGCTTAAAGTTCTTTGTTGGCACGATCATGGTCGATCCCATCACCTTACCATCCTGCACGTTCATCCGGATCTTATAATCCTTGGTGCTCACAACGGTGTGCACACCATTTGACGGTGTTTTGGTTGGCAACAGCTGGCCTTTGACCTGTTGGTTAGCTGTCGCCATGGCCGTTTGAACGTCCTTTTGTAAACTTTGCACCGTGGTCATCGCCTGCGCACTTGGTTGTTGCTTCAGACTTGCGGCAGCGGCCTGCAACTGAGCGGCCTTCTTTTGGTCAGCCGGGCTTAATTGCGAACCAGCCAACGCTTGGTTAAACGACGTTCGGAGTGTTTGGTAATCTGCGAGTGCCGTTGCGGCCGCAACATGAACCGTTTTGTGGTCACTGCCAGCCGTTAACTTCACCTGCTGGTTCTTCGTTGAGCTGGGCACCTGAATGACAAACGTTCCGTTGCGAACAGTCAGCGTTTTCTTAGCCTGATCATCCACTTGATACGTGACCTTTTTGGCACTTGTGTTTCCTTTTACAGCCGCAACCATTCCATTTTGGTGATACGTTGTCTTAGTCGTCGTCAGTGACGTCCGACCACAACCGGCCAAACTCAGGGCCGAAACGGCGGCAGCAAATAGCATTAATGATTTTCGTTGCACGACTATTCCTCCCCTTCATCCATACTGATGTTTCCAGAAAATTGACTATTGTACAGGTCCGCATAGAACCCATTTGCAGCCATCAACGCTTCATGGTTTCCGGTTTCAACCACAGACCCATGATTCATAACAATGATGTTATCAGCATTTTGAATGGTTGATAGCCGGTGCGCAACAACGAAACTCGTCCGGTTTTCAAGTAACTGTTCCATCGCGTGTTGAATCTGCACTTCTGTCCGCGTATCAACAGAACTTGTTGCTTCATCCAAAATCAAAATTTCAGGATCAGCCACAAACGCCCGGGCAATGGTCAATAATTGCCGTTGCCCTTGAGAAATGTTCGACGCCTCTTCATTCAAGATGGTCTTGTAACCGTCAGGCAGTTTCCGAACAAATTCATCCACGTGCGCTGCCTTAGAGGCGGCCAAAATGTCGTCATCCGTGGCATCTTCACGACCGTACTTCAGGTTATCCCAGATTGTTCCCGTAAATAACCAGGTATCTTGAAGCACCATCGCAAAGTGGGACCGCAGATCTTCACGATCTAAGTCACGCGTATCGACCCCGTTTAACCGGATCGAACCACCACGGACATCATAAAACCGTTCCAGAAGGTTAATGATCGTTGTCTTCCCAGCACCAGTTGGTCCCACAATGGCAACTTGTTGACCGGCCTTAACGCCAAGGTTGTAGTCCGTCATCAATAATTCATCGTCGTAACCAAACTGAACGTGGTCCAACGTCAGCAGATTCTGATCATCCGTTTGGGGTGCCAAACCGGACTTCGTCTCCTGCATTTCCTCTTCATCAAGAACATCAAAAACCCGTTCGGCAGAGGCAATGGTTGATTGAATCGTGTTCAGTAAGTTTGCTAATTGTGAAATTGGTTGTGAAAACTGTTGAGTGTATTGCAAGAACGCCTGAACGTTCCCTAAACTAACACTCCCGTTTGCCACTTGAATCCCACCGACAATGGCCACAAACACGTAACCAATGTTATTCAGGAACATCATTAATGGCATGATGACCCCTGAAATAAATTGGGCCTTCCAAGCAGCGCCAAAGTAGGCTTTGTTCTGCTTTTCAAACTCAACAATGGCGTCGTCTTCCTTATTGAAACTCTTAACCACTTCGTGACCAGAATAATTTTCTTCAACCTGGTCGTTGATCAATCCTAAGCTCTTTTGTTGTTGACCAAAGTAACGTTGTGACCGTGGTGCAACAATCCCTACAATCACTAAACTCAGTGGAATCGTTACTAACGCGATCAACGTTAACTGCCAACTGATCGTCAGCATCATCCATAACGTTCCAACAAACGTCACTAGACTGGTAATGGCCTGCGTTAAACTTTGTTGCAGCGTGCTGGCAATGTTATCCATATCATTAACCGCACGACTCATGATGTCCCCGTTGCTGTGCGTATCGTAATACTTAATCGGCACAACCCGCATTTTGCCCTTAAAGGACCGCCGCAGTTTATAAACAGTGCGTTGCGAAATCCGGGTCATGATGAATTGCTGAAGGAAGCTAAAGACCGCAGAGGCAAGGTACATCATCAAAACAATGACAATGATCTGAAAGACCTTATCAAAATTGATTGGCCAGTGACTCATGTTGATGCCGGCCTTTTGTTGTGCCGTCCCCTTCATGATCCCCTTGTAAATTTCAGTCGTCGCTTTCCCTAAGATCTTTGGCGTCCGAATTTGGAAAATAACGGATGTGATCGCAAAGACCAGGACCAAAAGCATTCCCAACCACCGGTCAGACATGTAGCGCATCAGGCGAATAAAGGTTGGCCAGAAATGATTGGCCTTTTCAACCAATCCGGCACCGCCACCAGGGCCATGACCGGGTCCGCCTGCTGGACGTGGTGCGTTTGTTTGTTTCGCATTTTGACTCATTAGAGACCCGCCTCCCCTTCACGTAATTGAGACCGCATGATTTCTTGGTAAACCTTGTTCGTTTCTTTCAGTTCGGCGTGGGTTCCCTTACCAACTAACTTTCCGTTATCAAGAACCAAAATCAAGTCTGCATCGGCCACCGTTGCAATCCGCTGGGCAACAATGACAACAACACTTTGTTGGATTCGGGCGTCTTGCCGTAAGTCACCACGTAGCTTTGCGTCTGTTTTAAAGTCCAAGGCAGAAAAAGAATCATCGAAGACATACACACTCGCATGCTTAACCAATGCCCGGGCAATGGCCAAACGCTGCCGTTGTCCACCAGAGAAGTTCCCACCACCCTGTTCAACGTGGGCATCAAGGCCACCTTCTTCTTTAACAAAGTCTGTCGACTGGGCAATGGCCAGTGCCTGCCAGATTTCGTCATCAGTGGCGTCATCCTTACCGTATTTCATGTTGTCACGAATGGTTCCTGTGAACAGGGTTGCCTTTTGCGGCACCATGGCGACGTGTTCATGAAGCTCCTTGACGTTTTGTTGACGAACATCAACGCCGTCAACGCTGACGGCCCCCTGTTCAACATCAAAGAAACGGGGAATCAGGTTGATCAAAGTTGTCTTCCCTGAACCAGTTCCCCCGATGATGGCGACCGTTTGACCGGCTTTGGCACTAAAATCAATATCCGTCAGCGCTGTTTGTTC
Source organism: Furfurilactobacillus entadae (assembly GCF_045862745.1). Classification (NCBI taxonomy): domain Bacteria; kingdom Bacillati; phylum Bacillota; class Bacilli; order Lactobacillales; family Lactobacillaceae; genus Furfurilactobacillus; species Furfurilactobacillus entadae. The sequence continues at coordinate 11,593 of NZ_BQXN01000025.1, forward strand.
AGCCTGTTGGTACCGGAAATCGACGTGATCAAATGCCAAACTCTTTGCAGCGGTTGCTGGTTCTGTCGCTGTTTTCGGATCATTAATTGTTGATTCTAATGACAATACTTCCTGAATCCGCGTTGCCGAAGCGGCTGCCCGTGGCAGAAAGGCCATAATCATTGCTAGCATCATGAAACTCATCAACACTTGCATGGCATACGTCATGAACGCGATCATGTTCCCAACCTGCATGGTCTGCGTGCTGATCAATTGACCCCCGAACCAGACAATCGCAACGTTTGTCCCACTCATGACCAACGTCATCACTGGCAGTGCAAACGCCACAATGGTATTAACCTTAATCGAATTCTTTGTGTAATCTTGGTTCGCTTCTTCAAACCGATCTTGTTCAAACTTGTCCTGACGAAAGGCCCGAATGACCCGAACACCCGTCAGTCCCTCACGGAAAACTAAGTTCAACCGGTCTGTTTTCGTTTGCATTGCCCGGAATAATGGAATGGCTAACCCCATGATGACACCAATACAAATAAGTAACACTGGAATTGAAACCACGAAGATCAGGGACAACTGATGGCTCTTGTTATAGGCTAAGAAACTGGCACCGATCAACATAATTGGCGCCATAATCATCATCCGCAAAGCCATCATGGCCACGTTTTGAATTTGAACCACATCGTTTGTTGTTCGCGTAATTAATGATGATGTTTCGACCTTGTTAAACTCATCGTTGGAAAAATTCATAACCTTCCGGTAAATGTCACTCCGTAAGTTTTGACCCAACTTTTGTGATGAGCGTGCTGCCAAAAACACGTTACAAATTGCGGCAGCAACCGATAGTACAGAAAATCCGATCATTTCGAACCCGATTTTCCAAATGTAGCTAATGTCCCCCTTGGCCACACCATTGTTGACGATGTCAGACGTCAAACTTGGTAGGTTCAAGTTGGCAACGACCTGAACAATCATGAATAAAACGGCACCCAGTACCGCCCATGATGAAATTCGGCCCTTTGCTATTTTCAGCATTTAGCACGTTCCTCCTACTTCTACACGATAGTTATGTAACAACATTCATTTCCGATAATGCCACTCATTATGCACCATTAACGGCGGAATCAACCCCATTTGCCGCAAATAATGCTGCAAATTAATTCACGTTAACGCACATAGATGAATAGTACATGTTTTGCGGGATTTCACAAAACGTTTCGAATGGAAACAGTAACGAGTATAGCACTAACTCTTTCGCTAGGAAACAATTGTTTATTGCCCCCGTTTACTTCGACTTAAAAACGTCAATAAGCGTAATCCGGCTTCTTCCAGATTACGCTTATTGACGTCATGCTTGTTCCACGTGAAACGGTCCTTATTCAATGCCCACCCGGGCAAAAATCTCATCAACATAGCGAAGGTGCCGCTGCACATCAAATGCCTGCGCGATGTCCGTTGGCGTCAAATGTTCATTAACATAGTCGCTTTCTTCCACCAACGTTTTAAACGGCGTTCCTGTTGTCATCGCTGTTTGGGCTAACTGTTGGACATGATCATACGCAACTTCACGGCTCAATCCTTGATCAATTAACGCCAACAACACCTGCTGGCTAAAGACAAGACCACCGCTCGCGTCAATGTTTGCCTGCATTCGTGCTTCATTGACCACTAAGTTACCGACAATTTTATTTAACCGGGTCAGCATGTAATCCAGTAATTCAGTGGTGTCCGGCAAAATAATGCGTTCAGCTGAGGAATGCGAAATGTCCCGCTCATGCCACAACGCAACGTCTTCAAACGCCGTCATCATGTGCCCCCGGATGACCCGAGCTAAACCAGTAATGTTCTCTGAGCCGATTGGATTATGTTTGTGCGGCATGGCCGACGAACCCTTTTGACCAACACTGAACGGTTCAGCCACCTCGCCTAATTCCGTTCGTTGAAGCCCCCGAATTTCGGTCGCAAAATTCTCTAGGCTTGTCGCAATCAACGCCAACACGCTCATGTAATGGGCATGAAGATCCCGTGGCAACACCTGGCTGGTTACCGGTTGGGCCCGAAGACCTAACTGGTCACAAACGTCCGCTTCAACTTGTGGCGGAATGTTGGCAAACGTTCCAACTGCACCACTGAGTTCCCCCACCGCCATCTCAGCTGCCGTGGCTTTGAACCGTGTAATGTCACGATTAAGTTCATCCACCCACCGGGCAAGTTTCAGGCCAAATGACATTGGTTCTGCCTGAATACCGTGGGTCCGACCCATCATGGGAACGTTTCGATACCGTTTGGCCTGCGCAATAACCGTGGCCCGCAACGTTATCAAGTCAGCTAGCAATAAGTCATTCGCGGCTTTTAGCTGGAGCGCTTGGGCGGTATCCACCACGTCAGTGCTTGTCAGCCCATAGTGCACCCACTTGCGCTCATCGCCTAATGACTCCGACAACATGCGCGTAAAGGCCACCACGTCATGGTGCGTTTCTGCCTCGATTGCCATCATTCGGTCCACATCAACCTTCGCATTTGCTTTCAATGCATCGACATCAGCTTGCGGAATTTTCCCCTGATTGGCCCATGCCTGACACGCTGCCAACTCAACGGCCAACCATTGATTTAATTTTTCTTCCTGTGACCAAACTGCGCCCATTTCTGGTCGAACATACCGATCAATCATGTTTGCTCTCAACTTTCTTCATTAAATGACGTTATTTTGCCCAGACATCCTGCAAAATCATGGTCTGTTCACGATCAGGGCCAACGGACAGGGTTACCAGTTCTAATCCTGTTAGCGCCGTGATCCGTTCAACATAGTGTTGCGCATTTTCTGGCAGTTCGTCAAACGTCTGGCACTGCGTAATGTCTTCTGTCCAGCCAGGCAACGTTTCATAAACAGGTTCGCACCGCAGTAGCGCCTCGCGACCGGCTGGATAACGATCAATCTGTTCGCCATCAAGTTTATATGCTACACAAATCTTCAACTCTGGCAGCCCACTCAACACATCCAAACAGTTCAACGCCAAATAGTTTAGTCCCGAAACACGTTTAGCATGCCGGAGCACCACTGTATCGAGCCAGCCGATCCGCCGGGGGCGTTTCGTTACCGTTCCAAACTCATGGCCGACTTCCCGAATGTGATTCCCAATTTCATCATTTAATTCTGTTGGAAATGGTCCCGCACCAACCCGTGAGGTATACGCCTTGGCCGTTCCAATAACGGATGTCACCTTATTTGGGCCGACACCGCTCCCGATTGTCACCCCACCGGCCACCGGATTTGAGGACGTCACGTAGGGATACGTTCCGTGATCAATATCCAGCATTACACCCTGGGCCCCTTCAAAGACAACCCGCTTTCCTGCGGTCAATACCTCATCAAGAATCGCTGAAGTATCGGCAACGTACGGTTGTAACCGTTTTGCGTAGCCTTGATATTCCGTTAGTAGCGCCTCAAAATCTAGTGGTTCAGCACCATACAGCTTTGCCAAGAGTTCGTTTTTCGCAGCCACATTTCGGGCAAGCAATTCTTTAAACGTCGCTTCTTCTAGTAAATCTGCAATCCGAATGCCCGTCCGTGAGGCCTTATCCATGTAAGCTGGGCCAATTCCCTTATTCGTCGTTCCAATTTTATGCCCATGCTTTCCCGCTTCTTCCAGTTGATCCTGTAAAATATGGTACGGAAAAATCACGTGGGCACGGTTCGAGATCTTCAACTGCGCTGTTTTAACGCCACGGTCGTGCAAGTAATCAAGTTCGGCTAATAAACTTTTCGGGTTAATCACGACCCCGTTACCAATCAAACAGGTCTTATCTGCTTCAAAGATACCCGATGGCAATAACTGAAGTTGATACTTTTCACCATTGAATGTAATCGTATGTCCAGCGTTATCACCACCTTGGTACCGGGAAACAACATCGGCTCCTTGACTCACAAAGTCCGTAATCTTTCCTTTTCCTTCATCGCCCCATTGACTACCAACGATCACTACAGCTGTCATCTTTTCACCTCAAATTAGAATTATCGAACAACAAAGAGAATTGTAACAGCAATCATTCGGATAATCAACAAAAGCAGAATAAAAATAACGATTTTAATTTTATTGTTCTTTTTTTGGTGAATTTACGTTTGACATTCTCTTTTTTTACGGTTATTGTACTCCTGTTGACGAACTTGATTTACATTCCCGCTAAGAAAGAGGTTCTTGTTCAATATGGAAATTTTCGATTACGAAGATGTGCAACTAATTCCGAACAAATGCTTAATTGATAGTCGGACCGAAGCCGATCCAACGACCGTGTTCGGCGGTCATCATTTTAAGCTTCCCGTTGTCCCTGCTAACATGGCCACCGTTATTGATGCACCGTTAGCCACCTGGTTAGCCGAACATGGTTATTTTTACATCATGCACCGGTTTAACCCAGAGACACGGTTAGCATTTGTTCAATCGATGACTGAAAAAAACCTCATCAGTTCCATTAGTGTTGGTGTTAAAGAAGAGGAATATTCGTTTATTGATACTGTTGTTGCCGCCGGCTTGACACCAGATTACATTACCATCGACATCGCTCATGGTCATGCCAACAGTGTCATTAAGATGATTCAATACATCAAGGCCCAGTTACCCGGTAGCTTCGTGATCGCCGGAAACGTCGCCACTCCCGAAGCTGTCCGTGAACTTGAAGACGCTGGTGCCGACGCAACAAAGGTTGGTATTGGGCCCGGGAAGGCTTGTATCACTAAGCTTAAAACAGGTTTTGGAACCGGCGGCTGGCAGTTAGCAGCGGTTCGGTGGTGTGCTAAGGCCGCCCGCAAACCCATTATCGCTGATGGCGGAATTCGTCATAATGGTGACATCGCAAAGTCATTACGCTTTGGCGCTAGCATGGTCATGGTCGGTTCACTCTTTGCAGGCCACAAGCAATCACCTGGAACAGATCTAATGATCAACCAACGCCATTTCAAACAGTATTATGGTTCTGCTTCCGCACAACAAAAGGGCGCTCATAAAAACGTGGAGGGAAAGGATCTGTTAGTTCCTTACCGCGGTGACATCAACGACACCCTTAATGAAATGACGGAAGATCTTCAATCCTCCATTTCCTACGCAGGGGGGAATGATTTAACGGCACTTAAAACCGTTGATTACGTTCTGGTTCGTAACACCATTACAAATGGTGACTAATAATATTCAAAAGGGACGCCCCGTTTATAAACGAGGCGTCCCTTTTAAATTATGTTATTGTTCTGAGACCGGGTTGACATGCTGTTCACGTTCCGGACGTAGCAACGCGTTAAGGATAACGGCTGTAACACTAGCCATGACGATTCCGTTACTCAATAATAGCTGCGCCGTTTTTGGTAACGTTTGGAAAATGGCTGGTTGAACCGTGACCCCTAGCCCTAAACCAATAGAAACAGCTGCCACCAGCAAATTTTTATTGTTACGAAAGTCGACACGGCCCAGCATCCGCACACCCTGCATGGCAACCATGCCAAACATCACAATCATGGCACCGCCAATTACTGGTGCCGGGATAATCGTTGCTAGCGCCCCAACCTTCGGCAACACGCCTAGCGTCATCAGGAAGCCCGCCGCGTAAATCACCGGTCGACGACCCTTTATCCCAGACATTTGCACCAGGCCCACGTTTTGTGAAAACGTGGTGTATGGGAAGGTATTGAAAATGCCACCCAGGGTCACAGCCAATGCTTCAGCACGGTACCCTTTTTTTAAATCCTTTTCTTCAACCGGCCGATTCATGATGTCCCCCAGTGCGAAGAACACCCCGGTTGATTCAACCATTGAAACCAATGACACCATGATCATCGTCAAAATTGAGGAAAGTTCAAAATGTGGTGCCCCGAAATAAAAGGGTTGGGGAAGGTGGAACCAACTAGCCGCCAACACTGGTTTCAGGGAAACCATTCCCACCAAACCAGCAACCACTGTCCCGGATAACAGACCAATCAGGACGGCAATTTGCCGAATAAAGCCTTTTCCCCACACGTTACAAGTAATAATTGTCGCCACGGTCAGGAACCCAACACCAAGATTAACCGGGGAGCCAAAGTTCTTCGCTGCTACATTCCCGCCACCTAAGTTAAGAAACGCAATGGGAATCAACGTCAACCCGATTACCGTAATAACGGTCCCCGTGACCAATGGTGGAAACAACTTACGCAGTTTAGCAAACACACCCGCAATCAGAAAGATAAAAATTCCGGCGGCAATGATCGCCCCGTACATCGTTCCAATCGTGAAGCGTTGGCCGATCATCTGTAAGGGTGCCACTGCCTGAACCGCACAGCCAAGCACGACAGGAAGGCCAATCCCAAAAACACGGTTTGTAAAGATCTGAAGAAACGTTGCCAATCCGCACATAAAAATGTCGACGGAGACTAAATACGTCATCTGTGAGGCATTAAAGTGAAGCGCTCCACCGATGAGTAGTGGCACCAAAATCGCACCTGAATACATCGCTAATAGATGCTGTAATCCCAAAATTGCCGCATGTGATTCCTGAACTGCTCTTCGCTGTTGTGCCATGTGTTATTCCCCTTCGTGTGAAAAGACAACGTGACCATCCTCAAATCCTGCAATACTGGCTAACGCTAACAACGGAATCCCTTGATCGACAATCAATTCATGCCCCCGCTGGAACCGTTTTTCGATCACCACGCCAACGCCACCAACACTGGCCCCTGCGCGTTGACAAATCTCTAGTAATCCGGTGACGGCCTGACCGTTGGCCAAAAAATCATCGATAATAAGCACCCGGTCATTTTTATCAAGAAAATGCTTTGAAATTGAAATCTGGTTCTCGACTTGCTTGGTGAATGAGTAGACCTTCGCCGTGTATAAATCATCCGTGAGGGTCAAACTTTTGTGTTTTCTCGCAAAGACCATTGGAACTCCTAGCGCCAAACTTGCCATCAACGCTGGTGCAATTCCGGACGATTCAACCGTCAGCACCTTCGTTATCCCACTCGTGGCAAAACGCTCAGCAAACGCTTGGCCCATGTCACGCATAAGATGCGGATCCACTTGATGGTTCAAAAACCCATCAACCTTTAAAATATCCTCACCCAACACGCGACCTTCTGATTGAATTCGTTCTTCAAGCTGTTTGATTACGATAACCTCCATTTTTGAATACAAAAAAGCTCCTTTCGCGAACCACGCAAAAGAAGCTGATAAAATCATCGCTAATTTTGCTTATAGTCCGGAATTTAAGGTTCCAGGTAGAGACAGCCATCCATATCATGGCCCTATATAAGCTTTTTCGTACACTGTTTTGAACTTGTGCTTCACAGGATATCACAGGAAATGACTTCCTGCAACTCCCTTTATTGATATTCGTTAATGTTTTGGGTGCCATATTCAAACAGTTGGTTGGCGTAATCACGATCACCCTGTTGCTGTTTGATCTGCGCCTTTAAGGTTCCCAATTGGTCCGTAATGACCCCGTCAACGTCCATGGCCATCACCTTTTTCATGTTATCTGGATCATTAACGGTCCACGCAAACACCTTCTTATTTTGACGGTGCGCACTGCTGACAAACCGGTCATTTAGCGTTGTGTATTCCATGGTGTAAAAATCTGCTTTGGTTTGTGGCAAGCCCACAAAGTTATATGGCAAAATGTACCCCACCGTTAACTGCGGCCGTTGCGTTTTCAACTGCTCAACAATGCCATAATCCAGTGAGTGAATAATATCATGGTGTGCCAACAGTGAGTCACTATACCGTGAAACAAAGCGTTTCACTAAGGCATGCCGATCCTGACCACGATTCATTTTAATTTCAACAAGCAGTTTTTGGTGCATATCATGTGCAGCTTGCAGGTACGCGTCAAATGAATCAATCTGAGCCTGTTCGCCGTTTTCATGAATTTGTGTCTGGGTCAAACTAGCCAGCGATTGCTTGGCAACGGCCCGGTTCTCACCAGCAAGCCCGCTCAAGTTTGGATCATGCATCACCACAAATTTATGATCGCGCGTTTCCTGAATATCCATCTCAACGTACGCCGGGTGCTCTTTATGCGTTTTAGCCAGTGCACCCACCGTATTTTGAATCCCATTGCCATCGTCAACACCGCGATGAGAAATGGTTTGCGGGTCAACAATCAACAGCCCGGCAAAATAACTATACCCATAGCCTGCCATCGTAATCGCAACGACGGTCACAGCCACTGGAACCGCGATTCGCCACCACGTTTTTGCCTTAACCACCGGCAGATCCGGTAGATCAGTTAGCGCCTGCGCATCGTACATACTCATCAACTGCACACTAAGGTCCAACACCCACACGGTTGCCAAAATCGAAATGGTATAACTCACTAATGACAAGAGGTTAAAGTTAATGATGGCCGCCGTCAGGGCAACGGTATGCCCCTGACCGTCAAACCAGCGCTGCCCACCATAAAAGGCTCCCAGCATTAAGGCATACAAAACGGCAATACTGGCAATAATCCCGATGAGGCGCACCGTGATCCACCAAAAGCGCCCCCACGTTCGTTCCCATGATTGACGCACGGCCCGCCGGACGGTCGTTCGCTCAAACATTAAAATAGGAATAACGAGTAGCAAACGATTGCCAAAATAATAACCAGCAACATAGGCCACCACGAGTAACCCAGTCAGGAGCGGTTTCGTTAAAATAAATTCAACAATGAATTCTGGGACCTGAACCTTTGCCAATAACGGAGTGTTGATGAAATTCCCACCAAACGGCACGATCAGTAAAAAGTACAGGATAAAGAACCCAAACGTCCCCACCGATAACCGTGGCAAGCGATGTGTCAGTTCACCCAGAATTTGCCGAATCGTCGGCCGCTGATGTTTCCGCTGGTAGGCCACCATTAACAACAAGTATGAAAATTGCAGATAAATCGCAATCATCATTACCAGTAAAAGACCAACCAACGCCACAATTGCCCACGGATGGGCCTGAGCAACAGCGCCAACGTTGTCATAGGATAAATACGGAATTTGACTCCACCGTAAAATCCCCGCTCCTAACCATGAAAACAGTGGAATCATCAATGCGTAGACCACGATTGCGGTAAACGAATAATGTTTGAAAAAATACCAAAATGCGCGTAAAAATCGCCAAATACTGGTGCGTTTTGTTCCCTTCATGCCCTTGCTCCTCTAAATAGACTCAAACCCTTTGATTTCATTATCCGCGCATTAACGAAAAAATACTTTCTTTTTTTATTTAATCCGCGCCAAGATAATAACGGCACCGGTAAAAAAACTACCGGTGCCGTTATTACGTAAATCAATATCCATGAAGCTTACTCATTATTTTTGTGATTCATTTTTATTGTTTAAAAACAGCTGAATGTACAATTGTTCCGCAAACGGTTTAATTGAATGGTCACTACGGTAAGAATTTCCTAACATGATCACCGCATCTTGACCATCCTTTGAGACACACGACATCGCTTGATAACCGTAACCAAGACCGTGATTCACCGCTGCATCATACAAGTTATAGGTCCCACCACCATACGTGCTTGAACTGCCAGACGTGTACAACGTTTTGACAGCGGCTGGTGAGATAACCTTGCCTTGCAACACGCCGCTTATCAGCGTGTACAGATCGCGCGCTGACATAGCAACCCGTCCCGTTCCAAGTTCGTCATGCCAAAAGGCATCAGGGGTTACAACTGCCTTCCCGTAATCAACGTCACCCGCGCTATTTCCTTCATAGGCAACCGCGACATGCTGATCCGTTGACGGCATGAACACCGTTTGCTGTAAACCAAACCGGTGAACAAACTGCTTTTCAAACAGCGTTTGGTACGACTTACCGGTGATTTTCATTAACACACCAGCCAGTAAATTGTAATTGACCTGTGCGTAGTGCCACTTCCCATACATGTTCTGGTCAAACGTCACGTGGTTAAGATCATAATTGACCACTTCTGCGTCCGTCTCAACCATTGTTGGCCCAACTGGATCCGCTAAATGTAACCCGGAAGTCATGTCGAGCATTTGCCGAATGGTAATTTCGTTGGCATGCGGTAGCGTTGGGTAAAAACGGCTAATATGATCGTCTAAAGAAAGTCGATGTTTTTGAACCTGCTGCATGATCAACGCTCCCGTAGCAAGTTTTTGAATCGAATCAATGGGGTACGCTGTATCCTGGCGATTCTGTCGTTTTGTGGCTGCATTTGACTGACCAAATTGCTTTTCGTACATCACCTTACCATGACGAACGATCAGGACAGACCCAACGAACCGAATTTGCGCCATCTTGTCATCTAACGAAGCAGCCTGGCTTTTATCTAGGTCCACCGCCATTTTTTGTGCCGTCCATGTTGGTGTCGCGGCTTTAGTCGACCGCTGCTTTGCTGGCGCAACGCTTGACCGTGTTGTTCGATGAACTTCATGATTAACAACACTCCATGCTGCCAAACTTGCAATCAAGACCAGGATCACAGCACCCCAGACTTTCACTTTCTTTGACATGACTCCTAAACCCCCGAATTATCTTTATGCCGTGCAATTATAACAGTCTTCCTGGCCTTTTCCCATCGTTGTCATTAATTCCAAGAATTGTTTAACTCTACATGATGATTAAATCTTTAATTGCGAATAATTTTGTTATTTTAGCTTATTACTTCACCCATAGTGAGATGCCCCAGATGTTCACTCGGACTAGCTCTTTTTCTTTATCAATCCTTACGAAACAGCTACTTGTATCCACGAAAAAACGTGCTAGAATTTGGTCACGGTTAATAATAACCGACACGTTAACATTTAGGAGGGTCCTCAAATGGGACTATTAATTGGACTAGCTCTGTTACTTATCTTTGGGCGGTTCATCGGTAAAACGATTTTTTGGGTGTTAGGCACCGTGGTTGTTATCGCTGCCTTTCTGTTCTTCATTCGCATCGCTTTTTGGCTTGCGTTACTTTTCGCCGTCATCGGTGGCCTTTCATTTTTAAGTCGAACTTAGCCCACTCACATTAATTAAAATTTTCTGACTACTGTGGCGCCTGCTTAGGTAATCGCGCCCAAATAAAAATAGCCACCTTCCCAATGGGACGGTGGCTATTTTTATTTGACGTTAGCTTATTGTTTCACGTGAAACCTGATTATTCAGCTTCACTGCCAAGCCACCGACCAACAACGGCCGCAATTGCTGCACCAAGAACTGGTCCCACTAAGTAAACCCAGTAGTGTGCCAATGCTGATCCACCTGCAAAGATGGCTGGACCAAAACTACGGGCTGGGTTCAATGAACCACCCGTTAAGTTTAAGGCGACTAAGATCAAAAATCCTAGTGTCAACCCAATGGCCAATGGTGCCATTTGAGCGTTACCGTACCGTTTGCTGGTCACCATTAAGATAACAAACACAAATAAAAATGTAATCAGTGTTTCAGTTGCAAACGCTGCGCCAGCAGAAATGTTTGGAAAATCTGTTTGGCCGAATCCAACCCGTTGTGGTAGGTTCAGTGCATGCTTCATCATGCCAATCACCGCAGAACCGGCAATTGCGCCTAAAAATTGCGAAATCACATATTTAACTGCATCGATCGCACTCAAGCGACCGTTGATGAGCATTGCAACGGACACTGCAGGATTAAAGTGACCACCCGAAATGCCACCCACTGCGTAGGCCATCATCGTAATCGCCAATCCAAATGCCAACCCAATTGCTAGTGGTCCCCCCTTAGTCAGGGTCACCGTTCCGGTCCCAATAAAGACCAGCATAAACGTTCCAAGAAATTCAGCTACTGCTTTCTTCATCATTATCGCCTCCAATGATAGATGTTTTTTTGTAACCTATTCATGGTACACCAAATATACTTGATAAAGATAATAAACAACCTCGTTAACTATTTAATTACATCAAATACATTGATTTACGACGAAAAAACCACTGCCATTACTGGCAGTGGTTTTATATGCTCACTTCTATTGATGTTGCTCTGCAATTACTCGAATCCGTCGTCCAGCAGTCCACAATAAAATACTGGAGATCCATGACGCCAAGATGAGGCTAATAACCGCCTGCCAGTAAAAGGCATTCGGTCTGGTTAACCACTGCTCGCTGATTTGGTTCACCTTCGTGTACTCCCAAACACCGACAATTGCCGGCACTAAAACAATCAAATACACCGTAAAGTTTGCACCAGAGGACATCATCGTCCATGCCAGTACAACACCAACAAAAATATTAATAAGACCCGCCCATTTTAATAACCCACGGACGGCGCCAACTGCCTCGTCATGCCACTGTTGATTCATTGAAGATTCGTCCTTTGCTGTAAAGTTGATCTTTACATTATCCCACACTTCCAGCAAACAAACTACTTTCTCCCGGTAGGATTAACCTTGGTGTTCTTTCAAGACTTTCTCACCCAGCGGGGTTAATCCAGTCACAGTGAAATCCGTTGCTTCAATGTATCCAGCCTGGATCAATGGGCGTGGATTACCACCAATTGCATTGTCACAATAATCAACAAAGTGGCTCAACGGGGTTCCCGACTCCACGCGCCCATCTGCAATGGCGCTCAAAATGTCAAAATCTGTTGCCGTTAATTCCATTATCTTCACCCTCCTTTTTATTTGCTATCAGTATACCCAACTTGTTAAACAACAGGCATTATCATTCCTCATAACTTTAATCTATTAATTTAATTAGCAAATGACAGGCACATTATTCGCGAGCTTACCATAAACTTGCTATTCTAAACTCAACAAGTCACTCACTTTAGAAACACAGCTCAGGAGGAATAATTTATGCCAAATGCCCTGTTAAATATCGCAACCCTCAACACAATGCTAACGGATCACCCAACGGCCCCCGTGGTGTCGCTCTACGTTAATATTGATCCTGCCGATCGTCAACACACTCGGTTACGGGTCCAAGAGCTGCTTCGGCAAGCTAAAACGACTGTGATCGCTGACTTTGGCGCCGACTGGTGGACTCCGTTTGAACACCGCCTTACCAGTGCGCTTAGTGACGACACCCTTTTCGCCCAAAACATTAAAGAGAGTCTCGGCGTCCTCGCCACATCACAACAAATTATTGTTGACCACTTATTAACCGCTGTGGAAGATCATGTCAGCGTGGCAACCACGCCCGAGTTAAGGCCGCTTCTTTTCGAACAACAAACTGACTTTGACTTTGATCTGCTCGCGCTTAATGGTGATTCTTTCCGTCTTTACCAAATTCAAAATCATCGGGCCATTCCAATGCCATTGCCGGATGACGCGCCAACTACTTTAACAAAGGCACTCGGTGATCAAAAGCGCGGCGGTGATTTAAACGCTGTCAGTCGTGGCGATCATGCTGGGTTCCACGGTCATAATTCCAAGGACGCAGAAAAAGAAATCGACTTAACAAACTACTACAAAGCTGTCGAGGACTTTATGCAAGCTAATCACCAACAATCAACTCGACCACTCATTCTGTTTGCCCTTCCGGAGAATCAAGCCCTCTACCGGCGCATTAGTCGGTTAGCACGCCTTTCCACAACATACGCATTGCAAAACTCTCCGGCCGGTTTAACAACTGCGCAAATTCAAACGCAGATCAACCCACTGTTCGAGCACCACGCCCACCTCGCAATCGATCAGGCCTTGAACGATTACCAGTCCGCTGCCAATGCAAACCGTCAGCTCAACGTACCGTCTGACATCGCAACTGCGGCCTGTCAAGGCCAAGTCGAAACATTCATTGTCTCCGAAACGAGCGCTTGGCACGGGACGTTGACTGACGATCAGTTTACACCAACAGATGATGGCCAGGACATCCTTCCAACCCTGTGCACCGCGGTCTTACAAAATGGCGGTCAGGTTGTGGTAGTGCCTGAGGACCAATTGCCAGATGGTCAGCCAGTGGCCATCAGCCGGTACTAGCCTAAACAACGTTACAAAAAATAGCGAAAACAGCCACTTTTCTTTAACTAGAGAAGTGGCCTTTTTCACATCGTCAGTATTCAATCCGTGAATCCAATCAATCTCTGATTAAACCAATTAAATAATTAATTGATTATTTCTTAAGAAAGTTTTTCCGGGGTCAATTCTTATGGATAATCAAAAATGCAAAAATTTTTTGATTACGTTTTTTATGCGAACAATCCCTTTCATACCAGGATTTAACCGCCATAACCACATCAACATTTCATCAAAATAAATCATTAAATCTGAGGTTTTTAAGTTTGCTTTTAGGTTCAATGCGTATATTATAAATATCGAAGGAGTTGATACCCCTCACTCCTTCGACGTAATGTATCTCCCCCCAGATATGTTAAGACTCTCTCTAGAATGATGGCCGACTTAGGATTCCCCGATCCTAAGTCGGTTTTTTTGTATCTTCGTTTACCACCACCATGGGTTACCAAAAAGTGCCTACTTGTTCTAGCCATGGTCGTCACTTATTCTTAAGAAGATAAAACAATCAAGGAGGCTCATCATGGACTTACAATTAACAAACAAACTTGCACTGGTCACTGGTTCAACAAAAGGGATCGGCAAGGCAATTGCCATTGAGTTGGCACGTGAAGGCGCCACGGTCATCATTAATGGTCGGAGCGAGGCAAGTGTCGCCGCAGCCATTACCGACATTCAGGCCACTGTTCCCACAGCAACACTTCAACCAGCTCCGTATGATTTAACAACCGAAGCCGGTCGTGACCAACTGGAAACACGTTTCCCAACGCTTGATATTTTGATTAACAACATGGGAATCTTTGAAGCCATGGATTACTTTGACATCGATGACGCCACGTGGGAACGATACTTCAAAACAAACGTCCTCAGTGGTAACGCCCTGGCTAAATTTTACCTACCGAGCTTACTTAAGCAATCCTTTGGCCGGATCATCTTTATCGCTAGTGAGGCTGCCATTCAACCATCACCAGAAATGCCACAATACAGCATGACAAAGGCGATGGAACTAAACCTTTCAAAAAGTTTAGCGACGCTCACCCGTGGGACTGGTGTGACGGTTAACACCGTGATGCCAGGTTCAACGTTAACAGAGGGCGTTGTGGACTTCATTAACGACCTTTATCCCGATGACAGCCTCTCCTTTGCAGAGAAAGAACGTGAGTACATGGCGAAGAACCGGCCCACTTCAACGCTCGGTCGCTTAATTCGCCCCGATGAGATCGGTAAACTCGTAGCCTTTGTTGCCAGTCCTGCCGTCGGCGCCTTCAGCGGTAATGCAATTCGTATGGATGGTGGTATCGTGCCAACCATGTTCTAGTTCATTTTAAAAAACACCACTTGCTCGATGAACCCAAACTAAAAGAGCGGCTGACTTCCCAAATTTTTCGGGACGGTCACCGCTCTTTTAGTTTGCTCAAATTCGATTAGTAACGTGTTGTTCGTTTGTACTGCCACTGACGAACAATCATTACGACCACCAGCATTGCAAAGACCGCAATGGCAGCTGTTCCAAACAAGAACTTGTATGACGTCATGTCAATCAAGATTCCCCCTAGTAGCGGTCCTAACGCTCGACCAGCTGCGGCTGCAGCGTTAACGGAGCCCTGGTACTTCCCTTTTACTGACAGCGGCGTTAGTTTATTCACCATTGCCGGAATCGCTGGAAATGCCGTCGCTTCACCTAACGTTAACACTGAGATAGCCAGAACAAAGCCCGCGTAATTTTTAACAAATAGCAAGATCACAAATGAACTCGCAAAGGCCAAAATTCCAGGAATAATCTGGTAGTACGGATTCCGAATTCGATCACCCAGTGCATTGACCCCTAACTGGAAGACCAAAATCAACCCGGCGTTAATGGTCCACAAGAAGCTGTACTTGGTTAAGGGAATGCCTTGATCTGTCATGTAGACCGCCATGTTTGAAACCCACTGTTCATACATGATCCAAATAACGATCAGTGTGGTAAAGAACGTCCAGATAATGATGAGGTTCGGTCGGGGCAATTTAAACTTCGTGGTTTCATGCTTAGTCGGGGCAGCGTGTTTCTTTACAACCGGCACGTTAAACTGCGTCATCGCAATGAAGAAGTACAGCACATACATGGCCGCAGCAATTATGAAGAGGTAGTGCACACCATGCTGGTAAACGAACCCCACCATCATTGTTCCAAACACAGTTCCGAGGTTTTGCATAAAGTAGATCATGTTAAACACGTACCGGCTGTCATGTTTCTTAATCGTCGTTCCCAACGAATTAATCAATGTAATTAACAGCCCACTTCCAAAGCCCATAAAGACCAGCCCAATTGGAAAGGCCGGCCACCCATGCCAGAAGATCAGGAAGACGGCAGTCAACAGTTCGTAAACCGTTGCCACCAGGGTCAGTTTATAGGCGTCAATTCGGTCAAACAACCAGCCACCGAGGTAGGAGCCAACAATTGCGGCTGCGGAATTTAAAAATAAGACCAGTCCCACGACGGTTAGTGATTCATGGAGCGCATCATGAATGTAAATGGTCGTTAACGGCCAAATAAAACTCTGCCCCATATTATTCAGAAGTCCCGCAGCTAGGAGCCATGGTAACTTGATTTCTTTTCCTGTAGCTTGTTGTTGCATTGTCCTCTCCTCCTCAGTGTTTACTATTTCCGGGGAAATAATTGACCATCCAATTAACGGGTACGCATCGACTGATGCGTGCCCGTTAGGATAGCACTTGTTCAACTTGTTATCGCCGTTTACCCCTGTGGTGTGTACGCAATGTTTGAGAACTTGTTAAACGACTTTACGAACAGTAGCTTAACGGTCCCCCGCGCACCAGAACGGTTCTTTTCAATAATCACTTCAACTTCCCCAACGTTTTGATCTTCATCATCACGAGGGTCATTACCGTTATCATCGTCATCATTATCCCGTTGATAGTAGTCATCACGGTAGAGAAAGGCAACGATATCGGCATCTTGTTCAATTGATCCAGATTCACGAATATCAGATAACACTGGTCGCTTATCTTGCCGCTGTTCCAAGCCACGAGACAATTGGGATAGTGCAATCACTGGTACCCGTAGTTCTTTGGCCAACTTCTTGAGTTGCCGCGAAATGTCAGAAACTTCTTGTTGCCGGTTTTCCTTATTACCACCTTCGATCAGTTGCAAATAATCAATGATGATAATGCCAAGCTCATGTTCCTTCGCAAGTCGCCGACACTTGGCGCTGATTTCAGCCATCCGGTTCCCTGGTGTATCGTCAATGTACACACTGGTCTTTGACAACGCCCCCATGGCAACCACTAAGTTTTGCCACTCTTCGTCCGTCAATTGCCCCGTCCGCAAATGGTTTGCATCGATGCTCCCCTCTGCACACAGCATCCGGTTAACCAATGATTCTGCACCCATTTCCAAACTAAACATGGCAACCGTTTTGTTTGTCTTTGTCGCAACGTTTTCAGCGATGTTAAGCACAAACGCAGTCTTCCCGACCCCGGGACGGGCGGCAAGAATAATCAACTCATCCTCGTGAAGCCCCGTAGTCATTTTATCTAACTCATGGAAGCCTGTTGCTAACCCGGTAATTTCGTTTCCATTTTTCGACAACTCATTCACGGTATTCATCGCTTGATTCAAGACATCAGCAATCGGTTTAAACCCACCGCTACTCCGATCATCCGCTACCCGCATGATTTCAGTCTCAGCGTTTTCAAGTAGCGTTGCGACGTCATCTTCTTCGTTGTAAGAGCGGGTGACGATGTCCGTTGCCGTTTTGATCAGACGCCGTAAAACGGCTTTTTCCTGAACAATGCGGGCATAGTAGCCAACGTTGGCAGCCGTTGGGACCGCCTGCGCTAGCTCTGCAATGTAACTCACGCCGCCGACATCATCGATCTGCCCGTTGCCCGTTAACGCGTCGTTTACCGTCACGGCATCAACAACGGTTCCGTTGGCATTCAAATCCATCATTACTTGAAAGATGATTTGGTGAGCACGCCGATAAAAGTCCTCAGCCTGTAAATACTCCATCGCTGCTGGTAACGCGTCGTTGCTTAAAAAAACGGCCCCTAAAACAGCCTGTTCGGCTTCAATATTTTGTGGCGGGGTTTGCTCCCGCAAGTCTACATTATCCATGTTCTCTCCGCTTATTTCTTTACGACTAATACTATCCAAGTTATCCCATAAGCTCATTGAGTAAACAAGCATTAAATTAAAGCGACTGGTTTCCCAAACGTTGGGAGATCCAGTCGCTTTAATTTAAGCAGCATTCTCTGGTTCATAACTTCCATTCCCAATCGACAGCGGCTGTTCACAATAATGGAAATCCCGCTCCCGAAGATGATCCACTACTGGGCAACCACATGAACGCGGATTTTAGCCGTTACCTGGGCGTGCAGTTTAACCGAAACGTTCGTATACCCGAGCACGCGAATTGGATTTGGTAGATCAATCTTGTGTTTATCTAATTTTAAATTGAACTGTTGTTCTAGGGCCTGTGCAATTTGTTTTGACGGAATCGAACCAAATAACCGACTGTCAGAGCCAGCTTTGGCTTTAATTTCAACAACGGTTTCATCGGCTTCAAGGGTTGCCTTCAACGCCTGTGCATCAGCCAATTCAGCAGCTTCTTCACGTGCTTCCGCACGTTGTTGGCCCTGTAACTGACTCATTGCAGCGGCGGAAGCGACCTTCGCCTTACCATTTTTGATCAGAAAATTTTGTGCGTAACCATCAGGAACATCCTTGATGTCGCCACGCTTACCACGGCCCTTAACGTCTTCCAAAAAGATTACTTTCATGAGTTTACTCCTTTGTTTTATTTGATTCAGTTGCTTCTTCAATCAATAAATCGAGTAACGTCTGCCGAACTTCACTAACACTTTGACCTTCGACTTGCGTTGCGGCGTTTTGCAAGTGACCACCGCCACCCATCTGTTCCATGATAACCTGAACGTTGACCTCACCAGTTGACCGCGCTGAAACACCAACCCGCCCATCCTGACGAAGCGTAATGACAAACGAAGCGTCGATCCCGGCCATACTTAACAACGAATCCGCGGCTTGAGCTGCCGTGACAGAATCATAGCTTTGCTGATCCTCTCCTGCAATCATTGCCGCATTATCGTTAACCAGCTCAACTCGACTGATCAGGTGGTTCCGTTTCATGTAACTATCGGGGTTTTCTTTGTTAAACTGTGCAATCAACCCCGCGTCGGCACCCGCTGACCGTAAGTAACTCGCCGCATCAAACGTTCGCGTCCCCGTATGATCCGTGAAGTGTTTGGTGTCAATTTCAATCCCTGACAACATTGCGGTTGCCTCAATTTTATTGATCGCATTTGCTTCCTGTGGTTGGTACTCTAACATTTCAGTGATCAACTCACAAGTGGAACTCGCATATGGTTCAATGTAAACCAACACCGGATTTTCAGGAAATTCTTCGCCACGCCGATGATGATCAATGATGACCGTTCGATTTTGGAGCTTCTCATACACATCACGTCCCATTGAGAGTGACGGTTTCGAGTGGTCCACCATGACTAAGAAACTCTGATCCGTAGCGCGGTTAACGGCGTCAGCCGGGGTAATGATTGCGTCTTTAATTTCTGAATATCGATCAACAGCCTGTAACAACTGCTGAATATCAGAATGACTTTGCTGGGCCTCATCCAAAATGATCCAGCATTTCTTTCCGTTCATCTGGGCGATCCGTCGAATTCCCAGACATGCCCCGAGAGAGTCCATATCAGGCGTCTGGTGGCCCGCAACAAAGATCTGGTCCGATTGACTGAATAATTCCTGTAGCGCCTGAGAAATCATTCTAGCCCGCACACGCGTCCGTTTTTCCATTGGATTGGTCTTTCCACCATAAAAACGGGCTTCTTCGTCTTCGGCTTTCACCACAACCTGATCACCACCACGACCAAGAGCTAGGTCAAGGTTACTTTGTGCCAATCCTGCCAATCGGTTAAGATCCTTTAACCCATACGAGATCCCCATTGATAACGTTAGTGGGTAATTTTGCTTTGAAGTCGTCTCCCGAATGGTATCCAGAACCTTAAATTTATCGTCTTCCAACCGCTCCAGATCATGAAGATGACCAATCAACAGGTAGTGATCAGAATTAAGCCGCCGCAGGTACATATTGAACTGTTTTGTCCAATCGGCCAGGGTGCTCGTCACATAATTCCGCAACGTCGAAACATCTGAGTCACTCATGCTCTGCGTGACTTCATCGTAGTTATCGAGCGAAATGTTCCCCAGGACCAGTTGTTCATTGTGGTAGTCCTGTTCGATTTGAGCATAGTGGCTCACATCCATTAAGTACACGACGTTTAGTTCATGTTGAACTAGCAAATAAAATTGCTTCCCGGCCCACGTGATTGTGCTGTATGTCTCATCATCGCCATGCTCAGTGATTGCTGTGGCCAACTCCTCATCGACATCAGCGATAGCCTTCCCCAAAACGTCCGTTTCACCAAAATATTGCTGTAAGTACGGATTGATCCAGGACACGCGTTGATGATCATTAAAAATCAAAATCCCCATCGGCATTTTGATTAAGGCTTCTTGTTCGCCACGTTTGATTCGATACGATAGATCCGCAATAAACTCCTGCGTATCAATACTAATTTCTTGAAGCGTATTAAAAATAATGATTAACAAAGCGGCCGCCGCAATCAATACGACCAACCCAAAAATCCAGTTTACGATAAATGCCGCAACGATTCCAAGAAGCGCCAACAGTTGACCCTCAATGGCAACCCAGCGCAACCGTGTATTTTGCATAAACACAGGTAAGCGGAACCGTGCAAATAATTGCCTCATGTTGTCCGTTCCTTTCTGTAAATCCTGATAACATTTTATCACACCTCAGGAAGGCAAAACACTCGTGACCGTCGACACCACGTTCTGTGGTCCCCTAAATCGTCCCAATTTAGCGCAATAAAAAAACAGCCCCCAGCGGGAGCTGTTTAAAAGACAATTAGTCTTCAGCAACGAATGGGAGCAAGCCCATAATCCGTGAACGCTTGATTGCCACCGTCAAACGACGTTGGTTCTTAGCGGACGTACCAGTTACTCGACGAGGTAAAATCTTGCCTCGTTCTGAGATAAACCGTTGCAACAATTCTGTATCTTTGTAATCGATGTATTCGATGTGGTTTGCGGCGATGAAGTCTACCTTACGGCGACGACGGTTACCACCACGACGACGTTGATCAGCCATAGTTATAATCCTCCGATCTTCTAGTTATTAGAATGGAAGGTCGTCATCCGAAATGTCGATGCTGTCACTGTTTCCAGCAAACGGATCGGCTGGTTGGCTTGGTTGGCTACTTGCAGCTGCGCTGTTTGTATTCCCACCATTGTTGCCACCAAACGGATTGGCGCTTCCTTGTTGAGGAGCGTTATTGTTGAAGCCGCCGTTGTTACCTGCGTTGTTAGTCCGTTGCTCACTTTGTGAACGGGATTCTAATAAGGCAAAGTTTTCAACGACCACTTCAGTCACGTAAACGCGCTGACCTTGTTGGTTATCATAGTTCCGGGTTTGAATCCGACCTTCGATTCCAACAAGCGAACCTTTGTGGGTAAAGTTAGCGAAGTTTTCCGCTGACTTCCGCCACACAACGCAGTTGATAAAATCAGCTTCTCGTTGACCTTGCTGGTTCGTAAACTGGCGGTCAACGGCTAACGTAAACGTAGCAACCGCTGCTCCTGATTGTGTGTAACGAACTTCAGGGTCACGAGTCAAGCGGCCAGTTAGAACGGCGCGATTAATCATGGTTGAAGTGCTCCTCTCGAAATTTTGTTAATTTAAACGGATGCTTATTCAGCGTCGCGTTTAACGATCATGTGACGTAAGATTCCGTCACTGATCTTAGCCAAACGATCAAATTCGTTTAAAGCTTCGGCTTGGTCAGTGGTCAGGTTGATAACGCGGTAAGTACCTTCGTTAAAACCTCCGATTTCGTACGCAAAGCGCCGAGTTGACCAGTCCTTTGAATCAGCAATTTGGGCACCGTTGTCCGTCAAGATCTTGTCAAAACGATCAACTAAGGCTTGCTTAGCGTCGCTATCTAAATCTGGGCGAACGATGTAGGTGATTTCATACTTAGTTGCTAACATCGACTGTCTACCTCCTTATGGTCTTTAGACCCGCGTTCAATAACAACGGGTAAGGAGTCATTCACCGAAAAGGGTGAACGCTCACGAACTAAAAGTATAGCATGACACTTCTTAAATAACAACCCACCCTCCTCAAGGGTGGCATTAACATCCGTGACATCTTAACCGAATGACCCGCGTAACACTGACGTTCGTTCACACATAATTAACATACGTGATGTGCGCCCAAAGATTTTTTATTGAGCTCATCTTTTAAAATGACCGACCGTAATCAACGTTAATAAAAAAACTGACTGCCGCCCTGTAGTGAGCGTCAACCAGTAATTCATTAACCATAAATTTAGCTTACTTAAATTTTACAGCTGTTCCATAAGCGGCGACCGTTTCCATGTCCTGACTAATGGAATCGGAATCGTAGCGCATCATGACTACGGCATCTGCACCCATGGCTGCAGCATTTGCACGAAGGCGCGTCACCGCAATGTCGCGGGCTTCACTCAGTAATTCTGTGTATGCCTTGATCTCGCCACCAACGATGTTTTTCAATCCAGCACCGATATTTTTGACCACGTTTTTGGACTGTGTTGTTAGCCCAAACACTTCACCAATTACTTCGTATTCTTGACCCGGAATATTTTCTGTCGTCACCACTAAAACGTTTACTGCTTCAGTCATTAGCTCATCCCCCATTATTTTGTTGTCTTTATTGTGCCGATTTTAGAACAAACCTTGCAACAAACTCACCTCGACGCAACCTAAATTTATGCATTCTTCGATCAAACACAACAAAAAGGACTGACAACCTGACGTTTACCCAAAAAGTTGGAACTAAATAGTTTTGTTAATTAGGCAGTTAATTGCCGCTCGAAATCGAGTGGTGATTGACCGCCTAATTTTATTTTAATTCGCTTTTGATTGTAATAATTAATCCAGGAATTGATTGCTTTGGTTAGCTCTGAGGCGTTTGCGTATTGCTGTAAACTACCAATTTCAACTTTTAATGTAT
>NZ_BQXN01000026.1:0-32399 GCF_045862745.1 Furfurilactobacillus entadae
CGACGAGCGACTTGTTTAGACAATGCAGCATGTGAAACTGTCTTTGATAAATTAAAAGTTGAAATTGGTAGTTTACAGCAATACGCAAATGCCTCAGAGCTAACCAAAGCAATCGCTTCCTGGATTAATTATTACAATCAAAAGCGAATTCAAATAAAATTAGGCGGTCAATCACCACTCGATTTCGAGCGGCAATTAACTGCCTAATTAACAAAACTATTTAGTTCCAACTTTTTGGGTAAACGTCAAAGTTAACATTCCGGACGTGACGGCGCTTCTCACCGACGACCCAGCCATGCAAAGCTTTTTTACCGCACTAACACCTGGTTACTAGCGCGAATGGGCCCGCTTTATCTTCGGGGCCAAAGCGCAGGCTACTAAGGACAATCACATCGCAAAGATGAAGGAAGTTTTTGCGGCTGGATTCAAGTCAAAACGGGCCTACGATTCACGGCCTGATAAATAACGAAAAAAGTGTAACCGCAAAAATTTGTGGTTACACTTTTTATTTTCTGAAACTATTTTAGAGCGTTTCAATTGGGAGGTTCATTCCCTTCCAACCTTCAAGCGCGCCGGCCAGTTCAAACGCATCAAATCCTGCTGACAACAGAATGAGCAGTGCTGTTTTCCCGAGCGTCGTGCCACCCGTCCAATCGTACACCACGTACGTCTTGTCGTGATCCAGCTCGTCCAGGTGGTTGGCAAGGTCCTTAGCAGGCATTGCGACAGCGCCTTTGATTTGGTCTTTCTTAACCTGTGCTGGTGCGTTACGCACATCTAACACAACGTACTTTGAATCAGTCTCATCCAGACTGTTAAGGACCGTAAAATGGTCGATATACAGGCTCAAATACGTTTGTAACAGCTCAATTTTCTTATCATTCATTTTCTAATCCTCGTTTGTCGTTTAGTTGTGTCGTTCCTTGCTTCACTTTGTTCAGTAACCGGGTCAGTTGCGCCCGTTCCTCAGTTGAAAAATTGCTAAAGATCGTGGCAACTGCTCGAAAGTTTTCGGGTAAAAAAGCGGTTAAGACAGCACGCCCCGCGTCCGTTAACCGAATTAAGACCGCCCGTTTATCAGCCAGCACATGATCCTTTGTAATCCACCCACTCCGTTCCATTCCGACAAGTAATTTACTGACCGTTGCTCGTGATGCCCCCAATTTTGTTGCCAATTCGGACGGTAACAACGCATGGCTTGGTTCATTGTCTAAGAACATCAGTAGAATAAACTTTGATTCAGATAACTCATAACGTGCTAAAACGTTCTCGTAGGCCGCCTGCATTTCTCGAAACGTCCACTGAAAATCCAAAAATAGACTTGCTGCTTCTGGATCCGTCATGGTCGTATACGCCGCCAACGTTAGTTTTAACCGGTCGTCATCCGGACGGTCTGCAAACGTAAACTCTGTCATTACGAACTCCTTTATGAATATAATTAGCCAGCTAATTATATTCAGTATACCTGTCATTTTCTTTTCGTCAACATTTTTTACTTCATCCGCATGGCGTTTAGATCAACGACGCAAACAAAAGCACCGCCCCGCGGATTAATCGCAGGAACGGTGCTTCATTATTTCATCAATTTAGAATTCAGCATTACCCGGTGTCCGTGGGTAAGGGATCACGTCACGAATGTTTTCCATCCCGGTCACGTACATCAGTAACCGTTCAAAACCGATCCCGAAGCCGGAGTGGACGGTTTCACCATACTTCCGCAGGTCAAGGTACCATTGGTATTCTTCCACTGGCATGTCGAGGTCAGCAATCTTCTTGGCTAACTGAGCTTGCCGTTCTTCACGTTGGCTCCCACCAACTAATTCCCCAATTTCAGGAACCAGCAGATCAACGGCAGCCACCGTCTTACCATCATCGTTATCACGCATGTAGAACGCCTTGATGGCCTTTGGATAGTCCGTCAGGAAGACCGGTTTTTGGTAAATTTGTTCACACAGGTAACGTTCATGTTCAGCCTGTAAATCAATGCCCCATTCAACGGGCATTTCGAAGTCAACTGGCGCCGCCTTCAATTCTTCGATGGCCTTGGTGTAGGTCAACCGAACAAAGGCTTCATCACGGGTCTTCGTTAACCGATCAATCAACGTGTTATCAACCGCCTCGTTTAAAAAGGCCAGTTCGTCCTGCGCATTCTTCAACAGGTAATCAATCACGTACTTCAGCAAGGCTTCAATCGTATCAACCGTGTCCGTCAAATCAGCAAACGCCATTTCTGGTTCAATCATCCAGAATTCTGAAGCGTGGCGCGTCGTGTGTGAATCTTCGGCACGGAAGGCTGGGCCAAACGTGTAGACGTTACGTAGTGCCAGTGCAAAGGCTTCCGCCTGCAATTGACCACTAACAGTCAGGTTTGTCTCCTGCTTAAAGAAGTCCTGACTATAATCCACGTTGCCCTCATCCGTTGTTGGGACGTTCTTCATGTCGAGGGTCGTCACTTCGAACATTTCGCCAGCCCCTTCTGTATCACTGCTCGTGATAATTGGGGTGTTCACGTACGTAAAGCCGTGTTCCTGAAGGTATTGATGAACAGCAAACGCAGCCAGCGAACGAATGTGGAACACTGAATAAAACGTGTTGGTCCGGGGACGCAGGTGCGCCATAGTCCGCAGATATTCAAACGTGTGCTGCTTTTTTTGAAGCGGATAGTCACTGCTGGAGTTTCCCACCAGCGTAACCGACTTTGCTTGAACTTCAAATGGTTGCTTTGCGTCTGGTGTGTACGTGACCGTCCCAACCACCGCAACGGTCGCACTGATTGGTAACTTACCGATCTCAGCAAAGTCTTCCAAATCACTCTTAAACACGATTTGCGCGTGCTTTAAGGATGATCCGTCGTTTAATTCAATAAAGCCAACCTTTTTACTACTCCGGATTGTCTTTACCCAGCCACGTAACGTAATTTCTTCATCCGGTGCAACCTGTTGATCACTGTAAAGCTGTTTAACTAGCATTTCTGTCATAATATTATCCTTTCACCACGTACCACTCTGCTTCAAATCGACTAAAAAAAGACCCTCCATCCCCATAATAGGGACGAAAGGTCTTTCCGCGATACCACCCACATTGCCTGCCGAATGACATCGACAAACCAACTTTAATAACGTACTAACATACGCTCCGTGTGATAACGTACCGGCAACGGCTAATCTTACTCGATCAATTCAGAATAGCAACAGAAAAAGTGTTCTTCCATCCGGCCTCGCCACTAAGCTTTCACTATCCTTAGCTCGCTATCGTTAAGTCTCCGCGTGGACACGTCTTTTTCTTTGGTTTTTTAGTTTAATTAAGTTGTCAAAATCATAGCACTAATTTTTGCTGGAAACAAGCAACGCCTGAACAACTATTATGAATAGTTGTTCAGGCGTTTCCCCCATTGTTTAGCATGAAAACTCTAACCCCAAAAATCAGCGTTAAATTCTGATATCCATTCGGGTTAAGTCACGATTATGTTTGATTTGCGTTAACATCTCGCGCCCTTTTTCTGTTAGACAGAGCTTTTTGACCCGCCGATCGGTTTGTGAAAAGGCCATGACCACCAAGCCGTGGTCCACCATTCGAACCACTTTACTCGAGACAGCTGACAAAGAAACACCAATGTTATCCGCTAACTCTGTCGAAGAAATGTCAGGGACTTGATCAATGATCTTTAAATACGTCAATTCCAATAAGGTCAGTCCGTATTCACGCACAAAATGCTGATTCAACTGGTTGACCCGACGTTGCTGTTTAATTAAGTCACGCCAGGCACTCGTCTCACTCGTTATTTGCATTGTCATCACCACTTCACTTTCACCAATATTTCTTGTGGCGGATTACCCCTAACAAGTACCGCTACTGGTAAATCTAATCTTGTTAAAAAATAACTTCGATTTACTTTTTCTTACTATGCTAGTTATTTTAACTTTTGCACGACCGGATTTACTGCAACTTGTTAACTAAAATTATCGTTTTTTTGGTTAATTTTCGAAAAAAAGAGACTAGTTAACTATTTAATTTAGAAATAGCTAAGCTCGTTATGCTTTAGGGCTGGATTATTCAAAAGAAACCACCATCTGAACGGTCAGTTAAATCCGTTCAAACAGTGATTTCTTCCAGGAGCAGTTTCACTTAATCCATCATTTTTTGTCCAAACCGTGCTCTACCGGATAATCGCCGGGCAATCATTCCCAACCACGTTCCGTTTGTCTGGGGATCACGCTGACCGCCACGCTTCAAAATTTGGTTATCAAACCGTTTAAAGATGGCATCATTTTCGCGCTGAATTCGTTGCTTTGAAGAAACATTGGACCAAATCACCCGGGTAGACCGCCGTTTAAACGTCACGATTGGTGCTGCCACCAACATCATCACTTGTTTACCCCAACTAACCGGATAAACGCCCGGTTTCTGGTCGGCGGTTACTGGCGTATTCGTGGCCGCTAGCGGTTCCAGTGGCTGCTCAACTCGCGCTCGTGGCTGTTTCGGCAATTGCCACCGCATGGGTTGGTCAACTGTTTCACTCACCGGCACTGGCTGTTCTGTAAATTGATGGCCCACTTGAATAACGAGCTGTGTTACCAGAACTACTGGTTGGTCTTGAGGCACACTCACCGACTCAACCATAGCTGGTGGTATTGGTTGGTCAACTGGTTTTGAGTTCGTTAGTTTTGTTGGCGGCGTTACTGGTGGCGCTAGTCGTTTTAGGTACACGGCGTAGGTTTGTTGACCAGAATCACTAGTAAATGTTCCCGTCCCGCCATCACTAAACCCATCACTCACCAGCTGATACCCTTGTGCCTCGTACCCTTTGACGCGCGCCGTTGTCTCATACTCGATGGGGTCCTCTTCAAGTCCTGTCACCAGATCCGTTGCTAGTGGCTGGCCGGTCGTGTCATCAACGTACGTTATCATAGCCGTTTTGTTACTTTTATAATAAAAGATGACTGCTTGTTTATCGGTTGTTAATGTTGCCGGACCGTACACACCACCGGTACCGGCCGTTACCACGGTGTCATTGTTCTTGTAATAGTTCCAGTTCGTTGCTGTATAGCCAGTAATCGGCTTTGCGACAATGATACCAAGATTGGCATCAATACTTGCACTGGTGCCATACACGTCCTGCGAGGCAATCGTTGCCCCCGTAACGGCATCTTTGTAATACATCTTAACCAATTCACCAGAAATTCTGGGTGTGCTCAGCGTGACTAACCGTAAGGACGAATCCCCATGAAACGTAATTTCAAACTGCATGTTAAACGTTGTCGCTGGTGTCGTTTGTTGCGTCACGAATCCCGGAACTTGTGGAAAATACCAATAAATTGCTTCTGTCCCAGAGATGGGTGAAAGTTGCTGAATCACCGCGGTCTTGGGAATGACGTACACCATGCCAGTTGCCATGTTCGTCACGGTAATTGCAGACCAATCCGTAATGTCCGCATGATAATAAAGAACTCTGTATCGCTGAATCCAAACGGTTGTTGCCGTATCACCTTGTGGGCTAACGTACGCGTTCATGTTTGTGATGTTCACTTGCTTGGTATAACCATCGGTACTTGGTTGTTCTGACCACGTCCCGGTGTTAAGCGCATTGCCGCCGTCCTTTTGCCAGTTGTTCCAATCAATGCCCGTCGCCGCAGATGACGTTGGTGCCGCCGCGGCCAGCTGTTGCTGCGCAACCCGTGCGGTCGGCTTCACTGCGTTAGATGTCGGAGTAGGTGCTGTTTTCGCTACTGCTGATGCGGCCGCCGAAGTTGCTTCGTGGCCATCAGAGCTAGCCGCCACAGATGAAGTCCCAGATTGGGACTGATTTGAAGCTTTCTGTGATTGATTACTCCCGTCCATTGATGACGAAGAATTAGCCGCTGCCGTGCTCTGTGAACTTGCTAAATCAGAAGCTGAAACACGCTGTTCTGTCGTCGCTGCCTGTGCGTTAGCGGTGACGAGGCCCGTTCCTACACTCAACGAACTCAGGGTCACCCCCATCACTAACCATCGTTGATTTATTTTTTTCTTCTTTGCCTGCATTACTTATCAGCCTCATCCTTCACTGGCCGTTGTTTCAACTCAATAATTACATCAGCCAGATGCTCCCAATCCACCGGTAACGGTGGATTTTCCCAGGTCACCTGGGGGACAACACTTTCCGGAAAATAAATATCAGAGAGATATAAATCCGTCTTTGCGGTCACAACAGAATCTACCTGAATTTCGCCAGGGGCCAAACTCAGCACGTTACGTTTAATGTACTCGGAATAAATGTCTCCCTGTGAGAAATCGACCGTCACATTGATTGGAACCGCAAAGTACGCGATTGGCACAACGTTTAACAATGTGAACATCAACGAGTAATAAATTTGCGTCAACATTGCTTCGTCGATCTGACCAACCATCTGTTTCTGACAGGCCATAATCAGTCGTTCAACAGTTGCATGAACACGTGGATAAGTTTCCTGAAAAAACGAAATCTCTGTGGGCGATGCAAACGTGGCTAAACTATAAAACGGATACTGACACTTTAAATTAATTAATCGAAGCGATTTTGTTAGGTCTGCCATCATCTTAGCGGGTAATGTTGCACTTACTGCATTTGAAATAATGTTAAGTTGCTCTTGTGTCACCCGGGTGACATTTTCCTGCAATTCAGGCGACAATGTGGCCCCCGTTATGGTTAGGGCATCGATGATAACTAAGAATTCATTGATTGCATTAATTTCAAGTGTTGCCATATCATCGTCAAGGCTAAACTGTTGCTTTACATATTCCGTCAACAGCGGAACGGTTGACTGTACCTCGACATCTGTTGCTTCAACCCACTTTTTCATCCGCAATCTTGTAATCTGAATGGCACATAGATACTGTAGCTGAATCCGCTGTGTAATTGTCAATCGGACCTGCTCTAACTGGCGAATTCGCTCCACTTCTTGTTTAGCAGCAGCCGTGATTCCAGCACTAAACGGAAATGTTGCTCCATTGAAAAAGTAATAATATACGCCAAACAATGAACGCCGTAAGGCTGCTTCGCTTCGCTCATCCCATCCGGGTAAGGATGAAACTGTTAGCGCAATGGTTGTCTTTTGTCGGTAGTACACTGCCCGACTAATTCCTAAGCGACTTAGAAAATCACCAAAATTATCTTGATCATCATATAAATACGTACGGGTAAAAATTTTAAACCGAATCGAATTTGACGCTAATCTTTGTAATAGCGCTTTCATTGTTTGCGACGTTACGCCGCTTGTTTGAATTCCTTGATCAAATAAAATAATCGTTGGACAATTATCCTGATCAAACAGACTTTCCATTTGATGATTAATCATTTCGATAATTCGCTTTAACTTATATGCGCTGATTCCAAGATCAGCAAAAACATTATTCAACAAAATGACATCACGATTTTTATCAAGAATATACTGCAATAAACGGATCGATGTTTGTTGATCTCGATCTAATAGCGCTAAATACCGGTCATCCATCAAGACTCTCCATGTTCCAGAACATTTAATAAATTTAAATATCTTTATGCTTCAGTAATTAAGCAATTAAATTTACTATATATTTATTGTACTAAACTAAAATGTTTTCAATCTTTATTTCTTTATTAAAATTATTATTATTATATTTCCTGCAACTTTCTACAGACAAAAGGGTCGCTACGGTTTTATCCGTGGCGACCCTTTACCAAGTTGTTAATAATAACGTTTCATCATCTACCGATGTGAAATAAGCCTGTTCGCTTCACTTTCTAACCGAAAGAGCGTACCCTCCGGACTCTGCCGGAAGTCGTTTGCAAATGTCTCACTCATTGGGTCAACACGCCCAACTTCATCACCAACAATGTCTTCAACAACCAATTGGTTTCCAGCCCACGTCACTTCATCATAGTGGCCATCCAATAAGTAATCGACCCAGTACTGTAACGTATCATGAACGGCGTTTGCCATGACCTGTTCTTCCGTTACTTGATGCTCACCATCGCGCCGCGCGTTTTCTTCCTGAACCTTTAAAAGGACCTCGTGCATGTTTTCTGGAATTTCTTGACTCATTTTCTCACCTCGTTAATAAAGCTCTTGGTTTTATTATACCGTTTGTCGCCTACCTTGGTGTACATTCGCTAACATTTTCTGCTGTTTAAACCCACTTCATCCGGCGGGGGTCACAATGTGTCGGTTAAAATACCCATCCCCGCATGGCCTTCTTGTTCTGACTCCCGAAAACGCGGGCACAGGCGCAGGTCGCTTCTCAGGTAACACAAACGGGGAACTCATGGACATAACCCGTCCATAAATTCCCCGTTTGTGTTACCTGAGTGGGCCTAAACGCGCCTGTTCCCGCTCTATAAATTAATATCCATATTGAACGTTAGCTTGGACATTTCCAAACCTTCCGTTACCAAATGACCAATCAATGCCATTGTCTTTTCACGCATTGCTGCCACGATCTTGTGGTTTGCGTCCGTTAAGTGTGCCGTCAGCTCATCACCCGTGAGGTGTTTATCTGCGGCTTCCTGTTCGATGGTTGCCATCATGCGGCGCATCTCTTCACGACAGTCCTTCAAGTAATCAATGTCTTCTTGAATGAAGTGGCTGTAATGACTTTCTGTCAGCATCGCAATCGTCCGGTACATCCAGTACGCATACTTTACGTTATACGTCATGGATGTGTTGCTGAAGCTATCGTCCGTATCCGTTGCGTTCGCATAAAATGGCAAGAATGGCGTGAACGTTGGCACCCCAATTGAGAGCCACATTACAGCAGACATTGCTTCAGGAACATCAGTCCGAATCTGCAAGATGTGACTTTGTTGCGTCCGGTTCAATGAAATTGGTCGGTAACGCGTCTTGTCTTCTTCAGAGCCATGGCCCATTGGGTCAAACGGTGTTTCGTTGTAGTGAGACCCCTCGATGTATTCAATGTCTTCCAAACTGATCAACCGGCTTGAATGACAAATGAACGGTAAATTACTTGATTCTGGATCTTGTTTAATTTCAGGGTTCAGGTACCGTTGAGCAAACCAAACACGTGGTGTGTTGTAGTGGCGGTCCTTTTCTGTATCAGTCCCGAAAATATGACGGAAGTTCCAGCCCGTCTTGTCAGGGTTTAAGTGGTGTTCATCAACAAATTCACGAATCCCGTCAGACCACATAAAGTTGTCTGGATCGTCAAAGTCAATTTGTTCTTGGCCCACTTGGTTTGCAGTGATGACGTAGGCGTCATCTGGAATCCGTGAAGCCACCCAGTGATGGCCCGTAACGATTTCCATGTACCAAATGTCCTTATCGTCAGCAAAAATCACCCCATTACCTTCAGGTGACCCGTACTTAGCAATCAGGCCACCTAAGTAAGTGACCCCTTCTTTAGCAGAATTGATGAAGGGCAAAACCATCGTTTGCATCGTGTCTTCAGCCATTCCGTCAACAACCAGCGGATCGTAAGCCAAAACCTTTTCGTTCGCGTACACACTTTCTGTGGCGGACATGGCGATGTTCTTTTCGTTGAACCCACTTTCGTCGTAGATCCCTTCGCTAGGAACATCAACGTTTGGCGTTCCTTGGTACCGGTAGCCACTTTCTGGCAATGGTGCCTTGAAGCCATTTTGTGTGGACACTAGGTTTTCATGGCGACCACTAACTGCAGGGTACATCACAACCTTTTGTGGTGTGATTGGTAAGAACGTGTCATCATTTCTGGCAATCATGACGGAGCCATCAACGGACGCCTTCTTACCAACTAAAACTGTGGTACATGCTTTATCCCATTTCATCGTTATTCTACCCTTCTCAACAAATTTTTCGTTTCTGTTAATTTACTCATTTTAACTCACTTCAGGTTGGAGTACCACTCGCGAACCCGACCACAACATTCGGCACCACCATCTTTGGTATAATAACTTTAATTACAATTAAAGTAGTATTTCCATGCAAAATTTTCTTTTTGATGTTGATGGTACCCTGATTGACTCCGAAAAAATGTACATGCTGTCCATGCAACGGGCCCTCGCTGACTTTGGCCATGACTTTGCCTACGACCAACTGTCACCAACGTTTGGCACCACTGCCATGATTGCCCTGCACGATGTAGGCATCACCGATGATGAAGCGCCTGCCGTTCTGAAAAAGTGGCAAGTGTACGAAGATGATTATTACGACACCATGCACGTCTATGCCGGTGTTGAGGCCGTTTTAAAGCAGCTTCATGAAAATCACCGACTTAAAACGGCCATCGTCACGTCCAAACTGATGCCCGAATATCAACGTGATCTGATCGACAACTTTAATTTGGATCAGTACATGGATGCCCGGGTAACCGCTGATGAAGTGGCACACGGCAAGCCATCACCCGAATCACTAAACGCCGCCATTCATAAACTCACCCTTGATCCCCAAATCACCGTTTACGTTGGGGACACCATTTACGATCAACAGGCTGCTCATGCCGCTGGCCTCAGTTTTGCACTTGTTACATGGGGTGGGCCAAAGGATCAGGCCTTAATTCGTGACAGCAATTTTGTTATCGACAAACCACATGACTTATTAAACCTGATTGATTAACTCCCATCGTCAGCACCACTTTTGATGCAGAAAGGCGCTCATTATGATCACTTATCATACGGTTAACGTTGCTGGATTAGACATCTTTTATCGAGAAGCAGGGGCCAGTGACAAACCCACACTGCTGCTTTTGCACGGCTTCCCCACCGCGAGTCACATGTTTCGTGATTTAATGCCCCAGTTAGCGGCGCACTTTCACTTAATTGCGCCGGATTTTCCCGGTTTTGGCCAGTCCAGTGCGCCGGACCACACAACGTTTAGCTACACCTTTGACCACCTCGCCGAGGTGACAACGGCCTTTTTAGAACAGCTACAACTGGACCACTTTTACATGTACGTTTTTGATTACGGTGCGCCCATCGGTTTTCGGATTGCCACGGCCCATCCAGAGTGGCTTCTCGGGATCATTAGCCAAAATGGGAACGTTTATCAGGAAGGTCTGGGCGAGAAATGGGCCACCCGGCAGGACTTCTGGGATCACCCAACGCCTGCTAAACGTGACCAGTATCGAACCGCCTTTGCACCAGAAACAATCAAGCAACAATATACGTTTGGAACGCCCGCAAACAGTGTGTCACCAGATGGTTATACACTGGACATTGCCTACATCCCAGACACCTGATTATGCGGAACGCCAGTTAGATTTGATTTTCGACTATCAGACTAACATCAAACTGTATCCCGCCTTCCAAACATACTTACGGACGGCGCAACCAAAACTTTTGGCCATCTGGGGGAAAAATGATCCCTCGTTCATTTACCCCGGTGCAGCCGCCTTTAAAAAAGACGATCCGAACACGAAGGTCATCCTTGTTGATAGCGGTCACTTTGCCCTCGAATCACACGCGGATGTCATCGCAACGGCAATCAAAGATTACTTTGTTGACGCATAACCACGTGCTCTAATCTAGCTAACGCAAAAACGCCCACATGGACAAGAAGTCCATGTGGGCGTTTTATAAACACTTTAGTGAATTCCAACAATCGTTGCGAAAATTGGAACCACAATATCAATAACAATACTGATGATAACCACGGCAATGGCAGCCATTGAACCTTGGGCAGAACCCAACTTCAACGCAAAGGCTGAACCAACCGTGTGACCTGATGTTCCCAAGCCAAGACCAGTCCCGATTGGGTCTGAGTTCAACCGGAAGACCTTAACAAGCCAACCACCCAGTGCGTAAATGATCACGGCGTTTAAGATACATGCCATGGCCGTTACGGCTGAGTTCCCACCAATCGCAGTGGCAATTGGTAAGGCAATCGCTGTTGTTGCAGCCTGTGGCAACATGGAAGCAATCCCAACGGTGCTCAAGCCAAAGGCCTTTGAAATTCCGTAAATCACAAACAGTGAGACGAAGGCCCCAATGATCAAAGACAAGAGAATTTCTAACCAGAACTTCTTTACGATGTCGTTACGTTTGTACAACGGAACCGCAAACGCGATTGTTGCTGGGTTAAGGAACCAGAAGATGATGTCCCCACCTGGCTTATAGGCCATCGTGTAGAACTTAGCGGTGTCCATTCCCAACATCTTAGCAAGAATAACTAAAATAATAATTCCAAGAACCATCCCAACGAATAATGGTTGGAATAAGAAGAAGCCGTTAGTCTTTTCGAATAACCATTGACCCAATAAATAAACGGCGATGGATAAGAAGATCCCAAAGAACGGTGTGACAAAGTATGCCAGAGGTCCCTTGATGACCGGAGCGGCGGCAGCCGCTAAAATTGATACGGACATGGTGTAACCCTCCCTTTACTTTTCGTCCTTTGAATTAACCGTTGCGTCACCATGGAACCAGTTGACCCGAATCCAGATGAACAAGCGCGTTGTGTAGGCCACAACAACCAGTAAGACTGCCGTGGACAAAATGATGACACAGACGAGCTTCCAACCTTCGTTTTGCAAAATGCCTAACGTGCCGGCAAGTTGAATCCCCGATGGAACAAACAGAAAACCAATCAAGCTGATCATGATGGCTCCAAATGAGTCAACCCATTCAACCTTCACGATTTTAAACGTCAGTGCTAAGTACAGCAGAACCAGCCCAATAACGGGGGTTGGCAATGGGAACTTAGGGAACGTCTTGCTGACATATTCAGAAATCAGCCATGAAATGAACAAAATCGTGGCGTAAATTCCGATTTGGATCAGAATCGGTGCATCCTTTTTCGGTGCAGCGTCGTTGCTGGGCTTATTATTAGCAGCCATAACAACATCCTCCTTAGTGTTTGTGAATAATTGCTTAAATGAACCAAGACTACTCACTTCGGGTAATCCAGTTTACGTTTAAATTTTAGTAGATTCATCACCAAAAAGCACGTATTTACAGCCAAAGGGCCGAATTCTCTTCTGAAATACCCTCGTCACAATCTGGGTTACTTTTCATCTTGTGCAAAGGTTAGCGAAATTAACTAATAACGCGGATATTCACGGGGATTTCAGGTGTAAAAATTGGCCGGATTCTTCATTAGATAACGCCGCACCTACACAGTCGAAACGCGAAATTGGGCGCAGGCCCACTTAAATAACGCCGCACACTCATGGATAAAAAACATCCATCAGTGTGCGGCGTTATTTAAGTGGGCCTAAGCGCGCCCTTTTTCGCTCTGTTTTTCTTACATGTTTAATCGTTGTTTCATTTGCTTCACAAACGAACGGCTCACCGGCACCTTATCGCCATTGATCAACGTGATTTGGTACGTGTGATTAAACCACGGTTCCACCTCCGAAATGGCCCGCAAATTGACCACAATACTCCGGTGGATCTGCATAAACTGATCCGCTGGGAGTCGGTCGATTAACCAGCTCAACGTTTGGTGTGCGTGAAACTGACCGGTCACAGTGGTTAATTTCAACTCGCCGTTTTCCACAAAGCACGTTAACAAGTCGTCCTGGCGCAGCACCCGCGTTTTATCATCCTCAGTGATGGAAATCATTCCGCTGACTCCTGCCGGGGTTGTTTGCAATTTATCACCAGCCTCATGCGCGTCGCGAATCGCCGCAGCCTTGGTCAGTGCCTGATCGATTCGCTCCTGTTCAAACGGCTTTAGAACATAATCCACCGCGTCCACGTTAAACGCCTGAACCGCGTAGTTATCGTATGCCGTTGCAAAAATCACCAAGGGTGGCGTCGCTAACTGTTTCAGTTTATCCGCCAGATCGAAGCCACTTTCATTATTTAACGCAATGTCCAAAAAGACTAAATCCATCGGTGTTGTGAGTAATAAACCGATCGCTTCGTTAATTGTTTCCGCCTGAACGACCTGACGGACCAGCGGATTGTGTGTCAATAAATACGTTAGTTCATCACGGGCTAACGGTTCGTCGTCAACGACCAAGACCTTCATTTAATGCGACCTCCTTTCGGGGAATCCGGACCGTTACCGTTGTTCCCTGTTGACCTGTTTCAAACTTCAAATGGCTAGCGGAACCATATAGTCCCGTCAGCCGTGCATTTAAGTTTTCCAATGCCGTGCCGCTACCATTAGCTGACGCGACAACCTGGTGGCCCAACTGCGGCAGCACCGTTGCGTCAATCCCATGACCATTATCCGTGACCGCCACAACCAGTGACGTCGCGGTCTCCGTCACACTAATTTTTACCACGTTGCCAGACCGGCGATCGCCAAACGCATGCCGAATTGCATTCTCCACCAAAACCTGAATTGTAAACGGCGGTAGCAGCACATTAGCTGCCGTTTGAATGTCAAACTGAACGTCATACTTATCTGGAAAACGCGTTTGTTCCAAGGATAAGTACGCATCCACATGCTCCCGTTCCTGCCGCAACGGGATTTCCGTTTCCCGAACCCCTTGTAAGTTGGTCCGAAAGTACGTTGATAATTGTAACAGTAGCGTTCGCGCCTTATCTGCGTCCGTCCGCATCAGCGCCGAAATCGTGTTGATCGCATTGAAAAAGAAGTGGGGATTAACCTGCGCTTGCAGTGACTTGATCTCCGCATCCTTCACCAACTTTGACTGTTCCTCCGCCATCCCTAGCGCTAACTGGCTGGAAAAAATGGACGCTAATCCGGTGGCTAATTGCTCCTCAACCGGCGTTAAATCCTTGGCGTTCGTGAAGTACACCTTGAGCGTTCCCACCACATGCTGCTGAACAACTAGCGGGATCACAACGGCTGCTTCCAGTGGACAATCGTGGTACGGACAGCCAATTTCTGCTCGTGAATGGGCAATCCCCATGGTTCCTGTCGCCAACACCTTTTTCGACAGTTCCGTCATCACTTCTTTTTCCGGGATGTGGTGGTCGCTTCCGGGTCCGACATGCGCCAACACAGCGGTTGTATCCGTAATACCAATAGCGTCAAAATTCGTATAGTCTCGGATAATTGTGGCCGCTTGTGTCGCGTTGATTTCGTTTAATCCGGAACTAAAAAACGGCACCGTTCGGTCAGCCAACTCTAACACATCATGCGTCTGAACCGCCCGTAATTGCTCTTCCTGGCGAATGTACGCTGAGATGATCGAAATAAAGATAGCCGTTCCCACACTGTTTAAAATCATCATTGGAAAAAAGATCAACCGAACGAGTTGAAACCCAGCGTCACTGAAAACAAAAATAAAAATCATCTGTACCGATTCCATCGTCAAGCCGGTCAAAGCCGAGGTCATCATGGTTGGATACTTGTCTCTATTAATGTAACGTTGCCCAATTCCACCGGACAACACTCCAACAATCACTGAGCTGGCAATGTAGAAAAGGTCAGACCCATTTCCTTGAATGACCCGGTGAATCCCGGCAATGAGCCCAACGATCCCACCAACCACCGGCCCACCGACTAATCCTGATACGGTGATGGCAAGCGTTCTGGTATTAGCAATGGAATCAGTCGCCGGTAATCCCGTTAGCCATGTCGTGGATACCAGTGTGTTGTGGGGCGTAATTTCAACCCCGGTTAAGTTTGAAATAATCGCAAACGCTGCGAAAATTAAAATCAGGATGCCTTTGGACGTCCACGAATTTCGTTCCTTTAATAACCGGCGGAAATAACTAACATTGACCAGCAAAAACGCCAGCAAAATGATCAGTCCCACCCGTTGCATCATCAGTAAAAACAGTGTCAACATGGCTTTATCCTTTAATTCCTTGTCCTCGATAATTAGTATGGTCAATTATACGCCATTCCGTTAACTCCCCATAATCGAACACACTTTGTAATGGTCTGCGTTTTACATCACCGGATGACTCAGTTAAACTAGGTTTAATCTCTAAAACAGGAGCCGGTTACCGTGTCAGAAGATCGTTATTATCAACCTAAAAACAGTAAAGACGCCATGCGTTACATTGAACGCTTATTTAATCGCTACAAAGACGCACCGATTACGCAAGAACTCGTCGACTACAATCATAATCTGACGGGTGCGCTTCGTGGCGATATCGCAACGGCCGCAGCCAATGAAAATGCGCCGCACCGCCAGGACGCCGCCATTGCCATGGCCGCTGAAATGGACCGGTGGGCCCGTGTTCGGGCGGCCGGCCAACCATACCGTGGTGAGCTAAAGCACTTCAAATTTGTTGGCCAAGCGGCAACACCGCGGTTTAAAGCAAACCCAATCAAAAACAATCAACGGGGGGCCATGCGCGCCTCACGCCACTAATTTGCACAAAAAACAGGGTATCCATGAACTGATTTCATCGTTCATGGATGCCCTGTTTGCGTTATTTGATCTGTTGTTCGTTTGCCACAGTATTCGCCTGTGGATCACCAAACAAGAGTTGCGTCACCAGTTTAAAACTCCGCACCGTTGTATGGAGTTGATGGTGATTCGCGTTGTTTAATAAAATTTCGTGATAGTTCGGCACGATCCCCCGCACTAGGTAACGTAATGACTGTGCTTGCACGATTGGCACCGCGTTATCAGTTGCTTCACCATTCGTCGACCCGTACACATTAAAAATCGTTGCCGTTCGGTTAGCCGTCAAGTTTTGGCGATCAGCCAAGAGGTGTCGATAAATGTGCGTCGGACGTTTAGGTTCGCCCGATTCACGAATGTCTTTGGCCCGATCAACACCTTCATCCACCGGTGTCCCCAATAAAACCATCTTATTTAACCGCGGCAACCGTGGATCATTACCATAACGAATCAATTGACTCACTAGTGCACTGCCACCCCAAGAATGGCCGACCGCATTGTACTGGGTCACCCCATATTTTTGTTTCAATAGCAGCAAGATTTTGTTTAACCACTTTACCTGCGGCTGATACGTATTCGCCAGGTTCCGTGAGAACGTCACCTGAATCAACGGGTTCACGTCATCGGGCCGTAAGTGACCACGAACATGAATGTGACCAAAGATATCAACGTTGATTCGCATGACCTTCCCGGCCGTATGGTGATCCTGCATGTAACCAATCATTCGGTTAAACGAATTGGCCGATGTTGCCCATCCTGGCATGAAGATCGTTGGGGTCGTCGTGGTGTGAACCGTTGGGCTGACCGTCGCCGTTGTAAGAGGCTCTGGGGCCACCCCAATGCTGATCACTTTTTCAAATAAACCAAATCCGGCGCACAGTGTTAAAAACACGGCTCCTGTAATTGCCCATCCACGTCTGTGCATTTTCTGCCACTTCCCCGTTCATTTATGTCACTCTACCGCTTTTAATGGCTGACCACCAGCGTAAGGCCGGTGTTGCTTGACCAATCTACCACACATTTAAAATAAATTCAGTTGTTCATCATTTGCTAACGTCGGTTTAACCGACTGGTCAGCGTGTTGGCCGCCGAGTGGTTGGACCTCATCTCGCGCCCCCGTGGGGTTAGCCACTGACATTGCATCCATCGTCTGGTTCAGTAACTCATCGACAAACACGTTTCCGCGGTTGTCTGCGTGACCCTTCGTCCATTCAAACCGCAAATGCGAAAAGTGTGGGAGCTCTTCACTGACCGCCTGCCATAATTCTTGGTTTGCGACTGCGCCACCACTGCTTTTTTGCCAGCCGCGCCGTTGCCACCCAGCTAACCAGTGTTTTGTGATCGCGTCCAGGACATACTTTGAATCGAGAACCGCTAAAATTGGTTGATCCGCCAACTGTGCCAGTCGTAACCCACGCAAGGCCATCAGGAGTCCCGTAATTTCCATCTTATTATTAGTGACGCCAAACTCACCCAATGAATCAAAGAACTGGGTATCATCAACGTTAACCAAGTACGCCCACGCCGCTTTATCTCCGCTTCGAACGTGGCCACCCGCCACATTACCGGTATTCCGTGAGCCGCCGTCTGAATATAACACAATGCGCTCGTTTTGCTGGCTGGCTGACGTTTCAACTACTGGTGTTGCTGCGGCTGTTTTGGCTTGCTGTTGATATTGTCCGCCAGCCGCTAACCACTGCTTTGCCGCCGTTTCCGTGGGGAAACTCTTATACCGGGCACCAGCGACACCATCAACCTGCTGTTTTGCAGCCGGCCAGGTGGTGTAGATTCCGGGCTTCTTTCCCTTCGCAACTGCGTAAAATTTCTTTCCTGCCATCGTTACTCTCCGTTATTTAGTCTGTGCGTTTGTCCACGCCCGCCACATTTTCTGTTGGACAACAGGCATTGGGTACTCCTCAAAACGATCAACGGTGACCGCTTCACCCGCAAACAAACTCAAGTCTGGGGTTTCATGAAGGTCCACCGCTAACAGCCGAATTTGCCACTTTCGGTGCGTAAACGTATGGGTCACGCGCCGCCCTGCTACCGGCGTAAATGGCAATGACAGCGTCGTTTCCTGAGCAAAGTTTTCTTTGGCACGCTTCGCCAGCACTTCATCCGTTAGTACCGTTGTCTCGTCCTCATCTTCCGTTAACAACGCTGATTCTTCAATTAACGGAAAGGTCCATAAGTTTGCGAGAAGCCCGGTTGACGGGCGCTTCGTTAATAAATAGCCTGCTGGCGTCTTAATCACCAGTGCAACATAGTTCACTGGCACCGGTCGTGGTTTCGGCGTCTTCACCGGGTACTTTTGTTCGTCACCATCAAGGTAGGACTGATTAAACGCCTTCACGGGTGAATGGGTGCTATCCGGATTTTTTGCCGTCATGTAACTACTTCCGAGATCCATAATGGCTTGGTTAAAATCGCCAGGCCGCTTAGGGTCAATGATTGAATTAATGACTGTTTCAAAAACAGCGCGCGTCTCTGGCTTTGCAATGTCATTATCGATCTTTAGTAGTCGGCTAAAGACACGAAATGCGTTACCGTCGACGGCGGCCACGGGTTCACCAAACGCAATGCTGGCAATCGCACCGGCCGTGTATGGCCCAATCCCCGTCAACTCTTGAAGTCTGGCGGCCGTTGTCGGCCACTCACCATGCCGATCGTTGACGATTTCTTGCGCGGCCCGTTGTAGATTCCGTGCCCGTGAGTAGTAGCCTAATCCTTCCCATGCCTTCAGCAGCTGGTCTTCTGGCGCAGCCGCAAGCGCCGTCACCGTTGGAAAGGTCTTCATAAACCGCTCGTAGTACGGAATCACCGTGTTGACCTGTGTTTGTTGGAGCATGATTTCAGAAACCCACACGTGGTAGGGTTCTTGGTCACGCCGCCACGGAAGCTCCCGTCCCTCGGTGTCGTACCATGCCAAGAGTATTCGCCGAAAGTCGGCAATTTTTGTTGGTTCCCAGTGTTCCATAAACAGCCTCATTTTCTTTTATTAATGTAGCGTTATCGTAGCACATTGCCACTAACCGTGCATAAACAAAGGCCAATCTGTAAACAAAAAAGATGCTTCGCACATAACTGTCGCGAATCATCTCCATTTCATTATTTAATTTATAGCACCACGGCTGCGCACTCGAGGTCATCCATCACAAAGTTCACTGCGCGTTGAATCTGCTGACGATCGTGGCGATCCTCACCGATAACCAACAAATCGTATGAAAAATCGGTACAGTACACTTCTTCTGTCAGTCTAGCTAAATTACTCCCCTGCTTAACCGTCACGCTAACCTTTGAGACGCCCATGGCTTTCGCAACGTCGCACAGATCTGCCGCAAACTTTTGCGCATCCGTCGTCATCTTTTTCATGTACCGGGGCGTTAGTGCGTTAAACACACTCAGTTGATCGTCATCGATCCAAACAATTATACCAAGTTCTGCATGGTTCGTTAGTGCCGTTTGCAATGCGTAATCAAATGCATCAATGTTTTGTGTGTTGGCATTGGCGACGACAGACACCATGTCAAACCGGGTTGCTTCAGGTGTTTTCATAAGCTCACTCCCGTTCAAAATAACTGTTTCCACCAGAAACTTTAATGAGTATAGCACCTATTGTTTCCAAAAGAAACATTTCGCGGTAAAATAGAATCAAATCATTTGAATGGAGCTTTTTATGGATCAAACGAAAATTCACCAGATGGGCGACCTTTATGCACGTCTATTAGCTTACGAAACCATGCACCACCCGTTTGACCAGCGCTTCCGCCAAGCTTTAATGCACGGTGGCCGGCGCGGACCGTTCGGCAATCATGGCGAGGAAAATCGCCACGTTATGCACGACATGCAGCACTGGTCAGAACACGTTAACCATCACTTTAATGGCCCCATGCGTGATGTTTTGGAGACCATTCAGGCACACCCTAACATCAACGCGCGGACCATCAGCGAAACACTCGACATTCTTCCTGGGACGTTATCAAAATACCTCAAACGTTTAATCAGTCGGCACTTGGTGGCGGAACAAACGAATCCTGAAAACCGACGGGAAAAATTTTACTCGTTAACAGACGCTGGCACCTGGCTTTTAACGGTTGCCCACGGGGTTCAAGAAGACGATCAGCAAAACCAAGATGACGTTTTTGAACAATTTAATGACGCCGAACAGGACGTCATTATCCGGTTTCTTACGGCCATGCAGGAACGTGACCAACATCCTGACCAAAACAGCGACTCATAGTACATTTTGGGCCAATTAAAAATGCAGCGGTGAGGCGCATTAATTGCCCTCATCGCTGCATTTTATTTAGCCCGCGTTTACCGTAACAACCAAGTTAGTCTTGGTATAGTGCGGTTGATAAGTACCGTTCACCATTATCAGCGGCTAATGTTAACACGCTGTGGCCGGCACCCAACTTTTTAGCTTCTTCAATGGCAGCCCAGACAGCAGCACCACCAGAAAAGCCAAGCAAAATTCCTTCTTGGCGAGCAACCAGGCGAGCTGTTGCAACCGCATCTGGCCCCGTAACATCCGCAACCCGGTCATAGACCTTGGTGTCCA
Organism: Furfurilactobacillus entadae; assembly: GCF_045862745.1. NCBI lineage: Bacteria > Bacillati > Bacillota > Bacilli > Lactobacillales > Lactobacillaceae > Furfurilactobacillus > Furfurilactobacillus entadae. Next base: position 20,768 of record NZ_BQXN01000026.1, read on the forward strand.
ATGTGTCTGGAACAAACCCTGTTCCAATGCCTTGCAACGGGTGCTTACCAGGTTGACCGCCGTTTAAGACCGCTGAATCAGCCGGTTCAACCCCAACAATCTGAACGTCAGCATTATTTTCGCGCAAGAACCGACCCGTTCCAGATAACGTCCCACCAGTGCCGATCCCAGCAACAAAGACATCCGGTGTGCCGTGGAAGAAGTCCACAATTTCTGGACCAGTCGTTTCGTAGTGGGCCTGTGGATTCAACTGGTTTTCAAACTGGCTTAACATCAAGTAACCGCCCTTAGCCACGTACTCTTTGGCAACCTTGATTGATCCCTTAATCCCTTCCGCACCTGGTGTTTCAATTAATGTTGCCCCGTAGGCACGCATTAATTGTTTCCGTTCTTCACTGGCGGTATCTGGCATAACTAAAATGGCCTTGTAGCCCTTGGCAGCAGCCACGGCGGCAATCCCAATCCCCGTGTTCCCAGACGTTGGTTCAATCAATGTCACTTCTGGCGTCAAGTCGCCACTTTCTTCGGCCGCTTCAATTAACTTTAAGGCGATTCGATCCTTTACAGAACCGCCTTCGTTAAAGGCCTCCAACTTCATGTACACATCCGCTGCGCCTGCTGGGACGATCCGTTGAAGTTTCACGATTGGTGTGTGGCCGATGTAGTTTAAAATGCTGTCAGTTGGTGTATTAGTCATGTTCATTACCGTCCTTTACGTTTTCCTGGTTTGTGAGTTGTTTGTCATTATCTTTTAACGACCGTTTCGCCCAGCTATTAACAAGCTTAGCTGGGTTTCCGGCCACGGTCTCGCCGTTACCAACATCGTGTAACACGATGGCCCCGGCGCCGACCTTTGCATAATCATGAATGGTGATTGGTCCTAAGAGCTGGGCGTTCGCTCCCAACAACACGTGGTTCCTAATCGTGGGATGGCGGCGCCCCGCCTCATCGTGCCGCGAGCCGAGCGTCACCCCGTGAAGGATCGTGACATCATCGCCGACGACCGCCGTTTCACCGATCACGACCCCCATGCCGTGGTCAATGAAGAGTCGCCGACCAAGGGTTGCAGCGGGATGGATTTCCACCCCTGTGTGGTGCCGAATCCAATGGCTAAGGACTTCTGCCAAGAGTAAATGATCGTGGCGCCATAACCAATTTGTCATCCGGTGGCCGACCACAGCTTGATAACCTGCATAGGTCAAAATCACCTGCCAACGACTGCGTGCAGCCGGATCTCGTTGGATGATGCTGTCCACTGTTTCAAACATCAAAAGCTCCCTTCAACAAAAAACACCCACTCCCCCAATTCAGCTTCACTTAGCCAAATTCCGGGAATGGGTGTTCAATCATTTATTCTGCACACTGGTGAACTCGCAACGGGCGTTACTTAAATAACCCACATGCCAGTCGCCGTCGGGGTGCTTAAACAATGACGTCGATTCCGTGAACTTAGCAACATCTCTGATTGACAACAACACAGCGTCTTCATCATTTCAAGCACTCCTCTCTCTGTTTATTAGTTGACCGTAGTATAACTACTTATTTTTTATCAGTCAACCATTTTATTAATAATTGAGTCCGGTTGATTGTTGACCACTAACGCTTATTTTCCACGAAAAGCCCACAATCCGTTATACTAAACATAAAATCATTTAAAAGGACCACACAGCTTATGAGTATTGCTTTTGCCATCGGCTTACTGCTAATTGCAGTCATTGCTGCCGAAATTGTTTATAACCAATTTTCAGCGATTCCACTCGCATTCTATCAAATTCTAGCTGGTGGAATTTTATCTTTATTTGCACTCTATCATCACTATCAGTTTGACCCTGAAATTTTCTTATTCGGGATCATCGCACCGATTATGTTTAACGACGCACAGGAAACGTCACGACCGGCCCTCACACGAAACATCATGGAGACCCTCTCACTGGCCGTGATGCTGGTCGTTGCGACCGTGGTGGTTGTCGGATTTGGCGTTCACTGGGTTTATCCCGCGCTGGCGCTCTCACTCGCCTTCATGCTGATTGCTATCGTCAGCCCGACCGATGCCACCGCCGTCAGTTCCATCACGAAAAATCTTCAGCTTCCGTCAGGATTAATGGCCACGTTAAAGAACGAATCCCTTTTTAATGACGCGTCGGGGATCGTTGCCTTCAATTTGGCATTGACCGCCTTTGTTTCCGGAAATTTTTCCGCCACGCATGGCCTGGTCGTCTTTCTAGAAACGTTCTTTGGTGGCCTTCTCGTCGGCTTCATCCTTGGGTGGATGGTCATTGCGCTCCGGTTAGGTATCATCCGCTGGAACATCGACAATTCCTCCATTAGCGTTCCGATTCAATTGCTGACCCCCTTCATCATTTACTGGGTCGCCGAGGAATTAAACGTTTCAGGAATTTTAGCGGTCGTGGCTGCTGGGCTACTGCATGGATTGGAAAAGGATCAGTTACGCCTGACATCCACCAAGGTTCAAATCGTAACCAGCAGCATGTGGGGCGTTGTGACAAACCTGTTAAACGGTTTTGTCTTCGTCCTCTTGGGCATTAGTCTCCCAACGATCGTCGAAAATCTTTTGGCCAAACATCAGATTTCCATCCTGACTCTTGTTGGTCTCGGCGTCGGAATTTATTTGCTTATGATCATCCTCCGCTACCTGTGGATTCGCTGTTTTCTTAATTTACCGTTTCACAGTGACCCCCGCCAATCAGCAGCCTTGTTATCACTGAGTGGCGTTCACGGGACCGTGACCCTTGCCATGGCTTTTTCCATTCCGTTTACCATGGCTCACGGGGTCGCTTTCCCCATGAGAAACGAGTTGATTTTTATTTCGGCCGTTGTCATCTTGCTCAGTTTGGTCACGCCGTTATTTACCATTCCGTTCATTCTGCCTAAACAAAATGAGGGCGAACAGGAAAACTTCACCGAGGCCCACCACCTCATGTTGGACTACGCCATTGCCTGGTTGAAAAATAATGTTCCTGATACTTCAGAACGCCACACCGTTGTCGAAACGTTGTACAGCGAAAAGGGCACCGTCAGTCGGCCAGATCGGAAAACGGTCCGGGCGTTATTCACCGGTGCCAGTCAGGTTGAAGCCGACGCCATCACTGCAAAAATCGACCAAGGTGATCTGTCACCTGCCGATCAACAAATTTATCAAAAGTATCTATACATGATTACCAGTCGCCAATCAAATACATCACGACGGTCACAAATCAAACTTCGGTTAAAGGTCATTTTTTCCCGCGCCTTTCACCCACTGCGCAACCGGAAGTGGAAACGACAGAAACGGGCGTTTTATGAAAAAGCTGTCGCTGAACAATCACAAGCGGCATTAACGTCACAGGTTGCTCGGATTAACATTCAGGCGAGTGAAGGCTCAGCCGCTAATGTCACGAGTGCCGCCGGTCAGCCAATGAGTGGCACCGTGATGGTCTCTCAAGCGGTCACCCAGGCACTCAACGCATCTAATCAATCAACACCTGCGTCCACAACAGCACTCGTTCCGACGACCGTCCAGGATCGATTTGCGGCCATGAACCACACCCGTCAATTGCTGGTTGCCATTGAAAAGCTGGGAAATGACGCCATCATGCAGTGGCTGTATAACCAAGATATTTCGCGTGATCCCGCTGCAATCAACGTCGTCCGTGATTCATACATCAAACGGTCACAACATTTCCGCCATGACCAGGATGCTGGTAACGAAAAGTCCAATGCCTTGTTCATCTCCGCCTTTCAGGCTGAATATCAATACATTCAGGACGCCCTTAGTCGTGAAGATATTTCGCAGTCCATGGCAAAGAGCCTGCGCCAACAGGTGTCCTATGACGAAATGATCTACATGCAAAACGATTCGATGTAGCCTTTATCGGCTCAATTCCAAACAAAATGGCCTTGACGAAAATTTTCGTCAAGGCCATTTTAGGCTACTTCTGACCATCCGTAATGTCGTTTTGTTCTCTCAGTGTTGCCACCAATGTCTCTGGAATCGCTTCACTGGTAAACCGTTGCAGTGGCGTCCACTCATGACGATCTTTAAACGCCACCGGGTACACCGCAACAACGGCCACCATGAGGTTGTTTTCTGTCAAGAAGAGCTGCCCCAGACCCGTAAACTTTCCCCGCGTATGTTTACCCGTTCGCCAATTATGTGGCTGGGCGTCCCCGCTTGGTACGTATTGCCCTGTTGCATTCGTCGTCACCGGAACCCCTAAGTATCGATGAACTTCATACTTTCCCTTCATGCGCACACTCCATTTGTTATGATTACCTTCGATGGTACCACAACTTTTCTGAACTGATGGCGCCCTTTTTTAACGTCATTATTTTGGGGACTAAAAATTGTCATTTAATTATCAAACCGGTTACACTTACCTTGTAATCAAATTCAATGATCGTGAGGTGAATCAATATGGCAGAATCATTTCCACGGGGTCAAGAACCAAACGAAGAACGGCGGACACTGACCGTTGATGGTGTTGAAATCACCCTGTTCGTTCGTGAAGATCACATCGTTAACAAGTAACGCAACCATTACCAGTCTTTACGGGCACATTGTTTCCCGTAAAGACTGGTTTTTCGTTATTCATTGTTTAACGAAAAATGACGAAAACCATTGGCCTTATTGCTTTGTTAAGACGCCTATACCAATCGGTTGAATTTATTTTTAAAAAGTTGAGACCTGATTGTTGTAAGCGATTACGCATCGTGTTACTATACTGGTGAGGAAAGGAATTACCCTCCTCAATCGACGCCTTCTCATCCGCAACTGCACCGCGCTGGTTTTCAGAACCCCGGTCACATGTTGCCGCTACCCCAGCAGCAGTTAGCTGGTATTCCGCAGGTCACGTAACGCTTTAGATGTTGAAAAACATTGTTCCTCGCGCATTGATGACAGTTACGTCATCCGCGCCACCCATTAGTGACACAGTAGGTTACGGTAGCAGTCAGAACTTAACGTTTCATCGTACCAACGTCCCATTAAGAAGCACTGTACCAATTGTACTGAGTTGAGTAAATTGTTCTTACGAAGATTTATTTAAAGCAGGCGATACCAATGACCAATTGTGTTTAACAACGCAGATTGTTTCATGAGTTTCTTGAACCAAATCACAAGCTTCACTTGGGAGGTGTATGACTGATAAGTAGTCATATGTGTTCCACGCGTGATGTCTATACCGCCGTTAGCCTGTCATCCGAATGGTGATGAGCGACCAGTGATCATCCTAATGATTACTTCGCCCACATTAGCAGACAGTAACAAATGGGCAGGTAGGCCAGGACAAGAGATTACGTAAATTGAATATTGAGGTGTTTGCTCATTCCGAATTGTAAAACGAATTCATCGTCGATTGAGAATCTTTCCTTGATTCACTAAGTTCCGAGTAGAGAAGGCTCGGGACTTTTTTTGTGCAAATAACTAAGTAAAACGGCGATAATTCTGTTACAAACACTTAGTTTAAAATCTTTTTCACAAAATGCTTTTGTACTCTGTCTAAGTCATGCGTAAACTCTTCAAATCCAAGTGTTTTGCAAATTTCAGCTTTTTGTTTCAAAGATACATAAGCACCTTTTTGTTGGCTATCACTATCAGTTGCAAAATAATCAATTTTATAAACATTAATTTTTTCAGCAAAGCGAATGATTCCCTTCAGTAATTGAAACTGAAAATTGCTGAGTTCTGCGGCCGTTGTATCCATTCGATTATTGACAATATCAAAATTTATCAAACTTAGTTCCGGTAAACCATTTGTGTTTATTCTAAAATTACCGTCTAAATACATACGACGATTTCGAGCATACTTTGTAGTAACGTTCATTGCCCCATTTTGCGAATATACTTGATATTACAAATCGATTCCCCTATTGGACATTTCACCACTTAGTATTTTTAAATGATCAACAGTGAATCCACGTTGATCATCATCAAATAGCGTCTCCATATTTGGTTGCCACGTAATTAATTCGTCATGTTGAACTTTTAATAAAACCTGTAATTCATGAGAAATAGTTTCCTTCATACTGTAATGATAATTACCCGCAATTTTATAAACTACTGCACGTGACAATCCGTATGCAGTAGCATATTTAACAAAGGCATCAAGCGGGATATGTTTATTATCTAAGATTTCTTGCAAGTGGTTTGTAATTATATATTTTTCGGTTTTCATAGTCATCGACCTCTTAAAGCCACCATATCAATCTTTAACATCAGTTTCAACACTCTATCAGCAATCTAAATTAATAGACTTTTCAACAAGCAACATTCCCGGTGAATATAGTTTTCGGCCACTAGTTATCAGTATGCATCCGAAAACTAGCTTTCCTTACCGCGACCTAAAACTCAAAGGTTTACTGAATAGATCGACACCACTATTTAATACTCAACAGTTCATTTTTGCTATTCACTAATTTGTTTTTAAATGATTAGCCTAGGCTATAACCTAACCTTCGTTACGACCGTCGTTTAGTTGCATTTTTTGAATAACATGTTATCCTATGTGTACAGGAACTGAAGTATGCGGAAAACCGCCAAAACCCCCATTGCATGTGCGGCAATGGGGGTTTTTTTACACTTAAATTTCAAGCGGGCGTGGTTGGTAATCGGTACCTTAATGTTTGTGCTTACCGTGACCTAACCAATGGTCAATTCCTCGTAGACAAAGTCCAACAAGGATTCCCGCAAGCACGGTAGTGAGGAACTGGAGCATTTGGAAAGCCTCCTCTCATCAGATTTACGATGAGTCAGGCACCGACTAGGTCACATTATATCGACAACTACTAGGGCTCGCCACTACTTTGATTGCACCAAAATTGCTTTATAATTTTTTAAATCCAAAGTAAATAAGCCTTTTTATGTACATATGAAATGATGAGACTATAATTAAATTTAAGCCACTGGCAATAGTAATCCTCTGGAGGCGAGAATATGCACAATTCATTCTCATCTAAATAGTGGCTAATTATCATCGAAGCATATTTGACGGCACTGTTCCCTCTAATATTTTATTTATTATTTGGGAAGCATGCGCAATGCCGGATTAATGACATATTGGCGCTGGGGAACTTTTAACACAATTTTGATCTTAGAATATTTATTAATCCTACCTACTGTAAAATTAATCTATTTTTATTACACCTTACAGTTATCTTCCCCACATTCAGAAGTCCAAACGGACCGAAGTACACAACAGTTAGAACATGTTTCAAATGTTGTTCCATTCTTTTCGATGCCAACCAGTTTTGAAAATAATTTTATTTTTCTGTTTTTTACAAATGTGTTATTACTCCCTACTTCTCCAGTCATCCCTCTTATCATGCTACTTTGGATTGAAACCAAACGTTTCAGGAAGAAGATAAATGAAAGAAAATAAGGTTTTAGCAACGTTGATTATTGCGATGTCATTTATTATCACTGCCCCAATTGCGACGGCTAATGCGGCCACAATTATGCTCGACGAAGGTGCAGGTGATGGTGGTTATTCTGACGACGGCAACCCAAAATAGCTTATCCATGTTAAAAGGCGTCCCCACATCTGGGACGTTTTTTTCGTTAGCACGACAATTATTAGTTCGATTCCCAAAACCAGCGCCAAGTGTCAATCCTGGCTCAAGTGCATTAATGTTAGGCCGCTAACAAGCACTGCTTTACTGTCCCAATTCATGGAAAGGATACGCTTAGACCTAAGTTCTAAACAAACGTTAGCGCCCATCCATTTAACAACACAAAAAGAGCCACCTCACATTTGAGGTGGCTCCACGTTAAGCCTGTAATTACTTGCCCAACTTCGTCTTGTTCGTCATGTTCAACTTTTCGTCGAAGTCGTAAACAACTGGTTCACCAGTTGCCATTTCAAGGTTAACAATGTCGTCATCGGAGATACCTTCGATGTACTTACTCAAAGCGCGGAGTGAGTTACCGTGGGCTGCGATGATGACGTTCTTGCCATCCAGCAACTTAGGTGCGATTTCGTCTTCCCATAAAGGCATAACCCGTTCCAGGGTAACCTTCAAGTTTTCACCACCGGGAACGATCTTTGGATCAAGGTTGGCGTAACGACGGTCCTTAGAAGCTGAACCTTCGTCGTCAGCACTCAACAATGGTGGTAAAACGTCGTATGAACGACGCCAAGTATGAACTTGGTCATCGCCCCACTTTTCAGCAGCTTCTGCCTTATTTTGGCCTTGCAAAGCGCCGTAGTGACGTTCGTTCAAACGCCATGTCTTGGTTTCAGGAATCCATAATTGGTCTGAACCTTCCAAAACATAGTGTAAGGTCTTGATTGCACGCGTCAAAACTGACGTGTAAGCGTAGTCGAATTCCAAGCCAGCTTCCTTAACCTTTTGGCCGGCAGCCTGTGCTTCTTGAACACCCTTGTCGCTTAAATCAACGTCAACCCAACCAGTGAACTGGTTTGATAAGTTCCATTGGGATTGACCGTGACGGATCAATACTAATTTAGCCATCGTAATCTACCTCTTTCTAAAATTTCTTACGGGTTGATTATACCCGATTTGTGCCCTAATTTACATAGTCATACTCATTTTTCATCAGTCGGTTGATCCCGCGCTTTAGCCGCTCGCCGTTGACGTAACTGCTTGATGCTCGGTCGGCTTCGGCCAATCGACTTAACGCCCAACAAATCAAGGAAAAAGGTGAACAGTGGCACCCCGAAAATCAGGCCCCAGACACCGAACAACCGCTCACCCACCAGAAGAATCACGAACGTATAGAAAATCGGCAGTTCCGTTCGGCTGGCGTAAAACTGAGGGTTTAATACGTAGGCCTCCAGCATGTGAACAACCGCGATCAGTACCAAGATGTAAATCACGGTGTCCAACCCACCCACAGAATACCCAATCAAACCAAGTGGAATAATGGAAACAATCACCCCGGCCACCGGAATCAAACTGAGAATGAAAATCATTAGCGCAAGTGTTGGTAACTGTGGCATCTTCAAAAAGGCTAACGCCACCGTTGTAATCACCGTGTTACAGATGGCAATGAAGAACTGTGCCTCCACAACGACACCGAATGTATTCACGAACTTTTTAAACAGGTAAGCCATGTCTTGGAAAACCCACCCGTACGTTGAGTCCAAAAACAGGCGGGAAAAATCCGTTACCCGTTTGCTCTCAACGGTAAAGAAGAAACTCAGAATCAGCGAGAAGAACAGTGTGAGCGCCATTTCGCCAATGTAACCGACGTAGTTCAAAATGACTGTTGCCCAGTTCTTCAGCTGGTTCATGATGTCCAGCCGTTTAGAATACTGGTTAATGAAATTCACCACGTAGTTCGTATCGTGCGACGGATTTCGATAAAAGTCATACACCGTATTCGCCATCTTAATCGTTTCTGTCACCAATTTTGGTAAGTAACTTGTGATGCCTGAGTAGAGCCCAAACACCAATAAGAGGTAGATGAGGATCACCAGGACCACCGGCGGAATTTTAACAAACCGCCGAATGAGTTGGACCAAGCGTGTGACCAAAAAGGTAAAGACAAAGGTCAGCAAAACAATGCTGATCATGGAACGCATGAGCCACAGCAGCAAAACGATAAAACCCAGGACCGTCCAGCGCCGTAACGCAACGTTATTAATGAAACGTTGGTAATAGGTCACAATTGTTTCCCCCGTTTATTTTGATTACGTTAACTTTACCGCAAGTGGCGCTTCCACGACCACTTTTAAGTCATGTTTCTAAGAAATCCCTTAGTTTTCACTACCGGTCAAATCCCAGTCTTAACCATTTCCCTTGATAATCATTAGATTTTCTAATGACTTAAATGCCTAACCGTTGAGTGGAAAACGCATTCAGCGTTATACTATGTTTTGTAACTTTTCGGATGAAAGGATCAAATCATGCTGGATAAAACATTTTATAAGACATTTCTAAGCCATTCGTTCAACATCCCCGTTCGTGTTAACTACTGGGATGGCTCGAGTGACGTTTACGGCGGCGAAGGTGATCCAGAAATCACCATTACTTTTCATGAGGTTATCCCCATCCGCTCATTAACACGGAACGCATCATTATCACTTGGTGAGGCCATCATGGATGGTCGTATTGAGATCGACGGAAGCATTCAACGGTTGTTGGAAGCTGCCTATGAAAGTGCTGACAGTTTCTTTAACGATAGTAAGTTTAAGAAATTCATGCCAAAACAGTCCCACAGTGAATCTCATTCTAAACAGGACATCCAAAGTCATTACGACGTCGGCAATAACTTTTACAAGCTGTGGCTCGACCCAACCATGACCTACTCGTGTGCCTACTTCGAACATGACGATGACACACTGGAACAAGCCCAATTGAATAAGGTTCACCACATCATCAAAAAGCTGGACCCCCAACCTGGCAAACGTTTATTAGACATTGGTTGTGGCTGGGGAACCCTGATGCTAACGGCCGCTAAAGAATACGGCCTGAAGGTTACCGGGATCACCCTTAGTCAGGAACAATTCGACCTCGTGCAACAACGCATCAAGGATGAGGGCTTAGAAGACGTTGCTGAAGTTCGTTTGCAAGACTACCGCGAGCTTGGCGACGAAACGTGGGACTACATCACCTCTGTTGGTATGTTCGAACACGTTGGTAAGGAAAATCTTGGCGCCTACTTTGAAGACGTTGCTAAATACCTGACCGATCACGGTGTTGCGTTAATTCACGGAATCACCCGGCAGCAAGGTGGGGCAACCAACGCGTGGCTCGATAAGTACATTTTCCCCGGTGGCTATGTCCCTGGGCTCTCTGAAAACATCGATCACATGATTGCCGCAGGGCTCCAAGTTAATGACATGGAACCACTTCGTCGTCATTACCAACGAACAACCGAAATTTGGGATGCTAACTTCAACGAACACCGGGATGAAATCGTCGCCGAATTTGACGAACGGTTTGCCCGGATGTGGGATCTCTACCTGCAAGCCTGTGCCGCATCCTTCCAATCAGGTAATATTGATGTCATTCAGTTCTTACTAACGAAGGGTGCATCTGGTCGCGTCTTGCCAATGACCCGTGATTATATGTATAAGTAACTTTTCAATCATATTTTATTTACTTAATTAAGACTCTTCTAGTGGCTCCATACCAGTTTTTAACTGGTATGGAGCCACTTTTTTGTGATTGAACTTGTCAAATCAAGTGCAACGACTGACTAAAAAAAAACTTCTGCTGGCGACTTCCATCCAAGGACCTTTCGTGGACGATGGTTTAGCTGTCGAACAAAGTTTAAAATTTCAATATCATTCAAATCGTCTAAATCTGTATTCTTCGGAAAATACTCTCGAATCAACCCGTTAGTATTTTCATTTGTTCCCCGCTGTTGTGGTGCATGTGGATCCGGAAAAAAGACAGGAATTTGAAGTTCATTCATCAGTTCAGAATAGTTAGCAAATTCAGTTCCTCGATCCGGTGTTAACGTTCTCATTCGCTTCGGTGTGACTTCAGCCATTAAATTTATGATTGCCTGATACACAGTCTGGGCATTGACCCATCATTCTCGATGGATCCAATTACCGTCATGAACGATCCGATCACTGTTTATCCTGGCTGGTTACCAGAAATGAACGGCATCACGATTGCGACAACGGGCACTGATAATAATGGAATCGGTAATAATGGTGGC